>DATIGJ010000228.1:0-16094 GCA_035454765.1 Patescibacteria group bacterium | reverse complement strand
GACTCTTTCCTTCCATCATTTCACCGTTTTCCATTATATGAAATTCACCAGTTGGTTTTGGAGGCATCATGAACTTCATCATAATTGTAGTAAACAGATCTGGCTCTGTCGAGTTATAAAAAAGAGGTAGTGTGTTTTCGCTCGGTGTTGCCAATTTGTTGTATTCTTCAAGCGTGAGTTTGTGCGGCGACTGTCTTACTTGATCCACCCAGCGTTCAAATTCCCGTTGAGAGGTTGATTTTGCAGTGAATTTCATGGTCGCAAATCCGGCTCCGCTGATTTCTGCATTGGATCCCCTGAATTCTCCTTGGTTATCAGCAATTAGATGCAGAGATTGTGACATGCCAGTCATTGCATAGAGTTGTCCCCCAAGTTGCGGAATCCAAAATGAACTCATGGGGCCGTCAGCTGTAAGAGTAAAGATAAGAGGTGTATCTTCAGGGAATGCGATGTAATTGACCGTTGCTATGCCTTGTTCGGGGTAAATAAAGAGCCATTTCCACTGGAGTGCCACGACCTGGATGGTCAGTGGTTTGACATCGCTGGTAATCGGTTTATGAGGATCAATCCTATGGGTTGCCTCCCAGGTAATAACAGACATAATGATAACGATGATCGTTGGGAATACCCACAAGAGTCCTTCAGAGAATTTACTGTATTTGGCTTCAGGAGTAAAATGCGCTTTGGCATTACTTGACCGGTACTTCCATGCAATAAAATAAGTAACAATAAAAACAGGAATAACAATCACAAGCATGATAAGGACATACGTAATAAGCAGATCTCTTTGTTGCAAAGCAATCATGCCTTGCGGATTAAAGAGTTGGATATTTCCTTGCGATAGAAGAATTTTGAAGAAGAGAAAGACGTTGATAATAATCAGGATAAGAATAAGTATGTGATACCACTTTTTCATAACTGATTTTAGTATAACAAAATTGTTGCGGGAGTGAAGGGAAAAGAGGTGTTCCCTTTTATGCTTTTTTCTTCTTTTTTGTAGTTGTTGCTTTCTTTATAGCGGGTTTCATGCCGAGGAAATTGATGAAAACGATACCAAGGGTAACGATACTGAAGAGGAAAGGAAAATGGAGGGAAGGGACAAAGAGCAGAAGTAGATCGAACAAAAATGCAGGAGTCATGGCATAGATGCCGACCCGATATGCCTGACCGTAGGATACTGATTTTTTCATGAGTTTGGTAAGAAGCATAATGAGAAGTGCTAAGAGGAAAAGATAAACCAGTCTGAGGAAATAACCGATAAAGATACCAAGAAGCATGAATACTGTCAAAATTGGGGTTATGATGTTGAGCCAGGGAGAGAATGTTTTATACAATGAGGAAAGCAAGGACTGGTTGATTGTCAAATTGCCAACTTCAGTCAAGTCAAGACTTCTAATATCTGTATCATCTGCAATAAACAGCGCATCTTTTGTAAGCCAGACGTACGAATTATATTTTTTAAAGTCCGTAGCGGAAAATGGTGTTTTTGTGTCAATAACAATCAAATTTGTTTTTGTTTCTGCTTCATACATTGTCGTGTTGGGGAGAGGAATTACATAGGGTTCCTGAACGTTTGTTGTGACTATGCCGTTAGTAATCGTTACGATTAAATCATCAGGATACGACTGCACGAGCCGATTGACTTCTGTTTTTACGGTACCTTGGAAGTTGATAAACCCATGAAAGAAAAAGAGAATAATTGTCTGTGCGATTGTTAATACCAGAACGAAGAGGGTAAAGAAGCCTATTGCTGATTTTGTTGAATCCTGCAAGATGTGTTGATAAAATTTTGGTGAGTAAATGCTTGCAGCAATTTTTTCAAAGAAGTTCATGATAGTATCATGATATGGGGCGTGGTAATACTTGTCAAGAGAGTGAAGTGTTATTTAATATCGAGTAATTCAAGTTCAAAGATGAGCGTGGAGTTTGGTGGGATACTCCCAGCCGCCTGATCGCCATATCCAAGACTGGGAGGAATCGTCAATGTTCGTTTCCCGCCGACTTTCATCCCGATAACTCCCTGATCCCATCCCTGGATCACCTGTCCGACGCCAATTTGGGTTTCAAACGGCTCACCGCGATCATACGAACTGTCAAATTGGGTGCCATCAGGGAGCGTTCCTTTGTAATGAATGAGGATGGTATCGCCAGCTTTGACTTCTGCTCCTGAACCTTGCGTTATCTCCTCAATTTTTAGATCAGCAGATGTGGTTTGGATTACGTCGGGGGTAGGAGATTCTGCCGGTGCGGTTTGATTGAATCCGAAAATGAAATAGATAAACACAATCAGAGCGATGATGCATGCTCCTGCGAAAAGAAGAAACGATTTTGACATACATTTCACTATACAGAATTTTTCTTGTTTTGCAAAGGAATTATTTCAAAATAGTCGCGTTGCTGTAGAATTTGACTTTTTTGATGATCTCTTCCATTGAGACATTTGATTTAATGAGAAACTCCTCGGCGTTGGAGTAAAATTGTGTCTCTCGTATATTCTCAATCTCTCCCGCGTTGGTGAGAACGATAACAGGTGTTGTTTTACATGCCGGTATTTCCCGTAGGGCGCGCAGCATTTGTTTGCCATCCATGACCGGCATGAGAAGATCCAAAAGTATGACATTCGGATGAAATGTTGCGGCTAACTCTAAGCCTTTTTGTCCATTATCTGCTGTCGCTACGAGGAATCCTTCTTCGGTAAGTCGTGTATATAAAATATCTGCGAGAGGTTTTTCATCTTCGACAATGAGTATTTTCTTAGGAGGTGCGGCTGGTTTTTCTAAGCGAGGATCCTTCTTTTTTCCTGTTAGTATTTTGATATCGTCAATAACGTTCATTGCATTATGTTTCCTGGAAGATTCCTTTGATTTTTTCAGTCAGGGTCGTCAGTTCAATGTCGGATTTGACAAAATAATAGGCAGGTTGGTTTTTGACGATCGCTTGTAAATCTTTGTCTGTATCAGGACTGACGTTGGTTAACATAATGACAGGGATCGTTTTTCCCCAGGGATCTTGTCGTAATTTACTAATGGTTAGGGTTCCATTCATTTTTGGTAATAAAATATCAAGAAGAATCAGGTCGGGATGTTGGGTCAGGGCAATTTGTAGTCCTTCTTCTCCATTTTGTGCGGTAAGTGTTTCCCAGCCAGATTCAACAAGTTTGTCGCGGAGGATGTTTAGCATTGGAGGCTCATCTTCGATGATTAGTATTTTTTTCTTTTTGTTATCCATAGGTATAGAATAGTTGTCTTTCTACAAGAATGCAAGCCCAATGGAGTTTTTTAACGCAACAATTTTTCGCCTTTTTTCTGTTGCATACCGGCAATAGGAAATGCTACTGAAAAAAGAGTTCCTTTATTTTCTGTCGAGGTAAACCAAATTTTCCCGCCGGTTGCATTAACAATTTGTTTGACAATATATAATCCAAGTCCTGAGCCTTCAGGAGCAACAGTCCTTGCGTTATCCGCTCTAAATAATTTGGTAAATATTTTATCCTGTTGTTTCTTTGGAATGCCATATCCATTATCAGAAACACTGAGTAAAAATTCGTTATTATTGTAAAATATTTTTACATCAATTGTTCCCTCAATCTTGCTATATTTGAGAGCATTTGAGAGCAAATTTTGCATGATGATGGTGAAAAGTTTTGGGTCAACTGAGAATAAAGGTAGATTTGGTTGATAAGTTTTTTGAATGGTAATATTTTTTTTGTCGGTTTGACTTGTAAGGTCTTTCATTATTTGATCAATAAGTTTTCCGAGGTCAGTTGGTTTTGGTTCAACGATAAAGGTACCCAGTTCAATTCTCGAGACATTTAGTAATGAGTTAACAAGTGCGATCATACGTTTGCTGGCAAGGTAAACCTCATTGAAATATTTTTTTTGTTTTTCATCGAGATTGTTTCCTTTTCTGAGTAATTCTTCAAGGTACCAATTAATGGTGGCGAGAGGTGTGCGAAGTTGATGTGAGGCAACGGAGACGAATTCGCTTTTCGCTTTGTCGATTTCTTTTTCTTTGGTAATATCATAAAATACTTCGATCGTTCCCACTGTCAGCTCGTCAAGAGTAATAGGATTGATCGTAATATGTACAGGAAAAACACTTCCATCTTTCCGCATATAGTTCGTGCCGTGAGATCTCACGATTTTTTTCTTAAGAGTTAGTACTTTCGTTAGTGGTCGCTCTTCAGAAGGGATCCTTTTCCCAGCATCATCAACCATAGGAATGGTTTCAATAACTGATTTTCCAATGAGTTCTTTTTCATGCCATCCAAGGTTGTCACATGCTGCCTGATTGATCATGGTGATTTTGCCTGCTTCATCTGTTGCCAGGATGCCTTCACCAATGCTGGTGAGCATGGCTTCATCTTCCATTTTTTCTGTGAGCATTTGATCGTGTGAGAGTTTTTTTTCTGTAATATCATGAAAATTAACAATGACGGCATTAATTGTGGAATCAAGCAAGAGGTTTGTACCGGTTGCTTCAACCCAGATAATTCTTTTATCTTTTCGAATTAATCTGGCTTCAACAGTTTGTGCACCGCCGGGTTTCAAAACAATTTCCGCAAGTACACGAATGGTCATCTTTTTGTCTTCAGGTGCTACGAGGTTAAATCCGGTTGTTCCTTCCAATTCGCTTGGTTCGTACCCGAGTAATCGTTTCACCGAAGGACCCGCATAGAGAATTTTTGATGTTGCATCTACCAAAAAAATAGCATCGGAGCTTTTTTCAATTAATGTCTTGAATCGTTGTTCGTGTGATGCAATCATTTTTTCTCCCCGTCGTAATTCAAGAATAAGTATTGAAAAGATAAGAGCAGACAACGAAAATGTCGTAAGGAAAATTTGTAGTTGCACAAGTGACGCATTCAGCGTGTCTTGTATAAATGGCCCTTTGTCGGACAAGGTATAGGTGATGGTGATCAATGCAATAATAACCGTTGTTGTTGTTGCTCCTCTTCTTCCGAACCAGAAAGCAACCCAGATAGCAAGTGGGATGTACAAGTAGGGGTATGGAATAATCCCTTGAAAAATAATCTCTGTCACAAGATAGAAACCCAGTAAACAGAGGAGAAAGTGGAGACCATGCATAATATGGATCGGTAATTTAGGGTGAATCCACCAAACCAAAATAAATGGTGCAACGATAAGACCACCGCCGACATCACCAAGCCACCATGTCAGCCATACTGAAAAAAAAGTATCCCAGGATGCTAAATTGGCAAGTACCAACGTCAGGACACCTATATTTGCGCTGATGGTTGTAGCAATTAGAATGAAAAGCGTGAATTTAAAAATGTTTGCAATGCGCGAAAATGCTGAAACTCCTTCGGCAAATCGGTTAATGAGATATGCTGCGAGAGCAGCTTCTAAGGTGTTTCCGACAGCAATGCTCAGTGATGTAAAAATCGTACCTGCAGTTGTAAGATTAACAAGAAAAGCACCCAAAAAGATTGCAGGAAGAACTCGTTTTCCAAAAATTATTACTGCTGCAATGGCAATGCCGGTTGGTGCCCAAATTGGACTGGCACTTGGATTATCAAAAGCAAAACTCAGTCCAAATTTTCCGGCAAGAATATAGAGAATTGTAATTCCCATGAGAAGGAGAAGTATTTTGGTGCTTCGATAGATACGGAAGCATTGTTCTTGTACACGTTTCATGGGGATACTTTAACTATAGTAAATTTGCAGAAGAAAAAGCAAACATATGGAAAATGAAGGAACAGTGTTTGTTGTACGTAGTGTTTTCTTACTCTTGTTTTCTTTTTTTTCTCTTGTCATACTACTGATATTAGATCTTTTCTATGGACCAGAAAGTAGTTGAATATATTCGATCCGGGCTTGCTCAGAATAAAACAAAAGAGGCGGTATATCAGGAGTTGCTGACGCAAGGTGTCAGGCTTGAAGTTATTCAGGAAAGTTTTCATGAACTTGATGCGGATGCGCACAAGGAAGATACCCAAAAAAATACCATTCGCATCATTCTTATTATTGCTGCAATTCTTATCGGTGCTGGGATTTTTTCTTTTATCGCATCAAATTGGCAGGGGATGAGTACCGCGGCGAAAATTGTTACTATTTTTTTCTTTATGGGGCTTTCCTATGGTTTGGGATGGTATTGCAAAGAAAAAAAACAACTCCAGCGCACCGCAGATGCATTTATGCTTTTGGGCGTTCTTATTTACGGTGCTGGCATTTTTCTGGTCGGACAAATTTTTCATATTACCTCAAATTGGCCTGATGCGTTCATTTTATGGATGCTTGGCGTGATTGCTATGGCCTTTGCCGTTGAATCCTTCGTTTTTTTCTCGCTTGCGGTCGTTCTTGGACTGATTGCCGTGTTTGACTATCCAATTCTTCTCTTTTTTGAATCAAGAAGTATGTATCTTGGTACTTCGACAGCACTGCTTGTCGTTGCAACAGTGGTTACGTTTGTGGTTGGTTTGGTGATTCGAAAGCGCATGCCGTCTGAGTTACGGGATTTGTATTAAGCTATGATTTTTTTCTTTATTCTTCTTGCTGTTCTTTTACCACCGGTGGGGATTCCTATCCTTCTGATCTATTGGCTTGTCCGAAAGAAAAAAAATATACAGAAACAGAAAGAGACACTCATGATTGCTGTCTCACGGGAAGACGCAGTCAGTCAATGGTTTTTCTTTTTATCAGTGAGTTTTTTTGGGGTAACGCTCATGGGAATTAATCAGCAGTTTCATTTGATGAGTTGGCAGACGATTCTTCTCTTTACGGCTCTTGCGGGTTTGGTGATTTCGTATCTCTATAAATCTGTCGGAACGTTGATTATGAGCCTGGTAACTGTCGTGACGTGGTGGGGGTTTCAAGCTTTTGCCTGGTCGGCAGACAGAGACATTGAGACGTATGGAATCTTTTTAGGTGTTATTTTATTCTTCCTCGTGTTTTATGTGATGGGAAATTATTATCGAAAAAATGTCAAGTTCAAACGGTTTCGTATGGTGTATCTGGTATTGGGGATCGTTGGGATAGTCGGGAATTTGTTCATTTTTTCATCACGATTTGGTCTTGAGATTCTTTCTGGTATGACGATAGGAGGCGGTGTATGGAATGGTTGGCAGGTGGCGTTATCGTTAGGGGTCATGGTTCTTGTTCTTGCCGCAGGGCTCGTCTTTATAACTGTCAAAAAATTTCTTTTGCCTGGAGAGGCAGTTGCTGTTGGTCTTCTCGCTCTTTTATTTATCATTCCGATTTTTCTTCCTGAGCAATCGTTCTTTGTTTATCAGCAAGATGCTTGGGCATTTGTAGCCAACTATAACTCTGGCAATACTTTTACCGCAAGCGGTCTTGTGTGGGCGGTTCTTTTTAACGTCACGGTATTTTTTGCCCTTCTTGGATTGATTTTTTCAGGATATGTGAGGCGGGAAGAATGGCTCATTAATCTTGGTGTGTTCTTTTTATTCGTGCTGATTTTTATGAAATATTTTGATTGGTTTTTCAGCTTTCTTGATAAAAGTCTTTTCTTTATCGGAGCGGGTATTCTCCTTTTTGCACTGGGGTGGGGTATGGAAAAAGGCAGGCGGCAGATGGTTGCGCAGATAAAAACACAACAGACAGCAAAACCAACATAAACGTATGACAAAAGGAATGAAATTTATTTTGGCAATTCTGTTACAGGTCGGGATAATTGGTGCAATTATTTTTATTAAATTGACCATTCTCACCGGAGGAACTGAAGTCCTCTTACGAGTTGCTCCTGTGGATCCGAGAAGTCCGCTTCGTGGCGATTATGCGACATTTCAGTATGATATTTCACAGATACCGTCGTATAAAGTAGTGACAGGGGATGTACGAAATGGTGATACGGTCTATGTGACTCTTATGAAAAGTGGTAGGTATTGGGATGTTGAGTATGTGTTGCTTGAGAAACCATACAATGGTAATAAAATTTTTCTAAAGGGAAGAGTGGTCAGTGGCGGCAGTTCGGAGACAGCATTTACTTCTTATACGTATACCGGAGATTCTACGATTACGGTTGTCTATGGTATTGAAGATTATTTTATCCCTGAAGGAACGGGACAGAATGTTAACTTCTTTGATAAGGAAGCAGCAGTGAGTGTCGCGGTTGATGAAAACGGTAATGCGGTTTTGAAACAGGTCTACGTTGACAACAAACCCTGGCCATAGATCATACGTTGATTAGTTTTTGAAAAGTAAAAGAATTGCTGAAAAGAAAAGAATGATGTAGATCGCATATTGATAATATTTCTCACTGATCCTCTTGTGGACGTGATGTCCGGCATAAATTGCAAGAAAGAAAAACGGCAGAACAGGAAGCGCAAGCAGGAGAATTTTTTGAGTAAAGAGTCCTGCTGGGATTGAAATACCGACACGGATAATGCTGATAACAAAAAAAAGATAAATGAGAGCGGAGCGCATCATCACTTTTGTCGGAGCAAGATGCGCAAGATACATGGTAAAGATAGGAGAACTGACACCAGTGATGCCATTTACCCAACCGCCAATGAGGCCTGTCAGCGCTCCCCATCTTTTTTTTGGATGTTCACCAAATGATATTTTGGGAAAGAAAAGCATTTTTCCAAGGAACAGAAAGATGGTCAGTGCAAGAAATTTATTTAAGAATGAGTCATCAATAAGTGCCAGCATGTAGGTACCGATAATGGTTCCGATAATTACGGTAATTGTCATTGGCAGGACAATTTTCCATATCATATGTTTCCATGTTGAGAAGAGAAGAAAACCCATAAAAAACTGAAAAATAAGAACGAGTGTGACGGCATCTTTGACGCCAAGAAAAAGACTAAGGAGGGGAATCGAAATAAATCCTCCGCCCAGACCAAATACAGCTTCACCAAAAAATGCAACGGAAATAATGAGAATTGCGGCAAGATGGGTTTCCATAGCGAAAGTGTAGTTATTTCTTTAATAATACATCAACAAGGTTTTGCAGAGGCATCGTAGCAACACCTGTTACCGAGTCAGCACCGCCATAGTACATATAGATGATGCCATCAATCACAACCGCACCGCAGGGGAAGACGACATTTGGTACTTGTCCGACTTTTTCATAATCCATCTCTGGTGAGAGAATTGGCTCATCCGTTCTTCCAAGAATTTTTCTCGGATCTGCATAGTCAAGAAGCATGGCACCAACTTGATAAATATTTCCTGGTTTTTCAACGCCGTGATAAATCATCAGCCATCCCGCATCGGTTTCAAGCGGAGGACAGGAGAGGCCGATTTTTACATTGTCCCATTTATCAGGACGCGCCTGCGCGATAATGCCTCCTGAAAGGAATTTTTTTTCAGGAAAATCCAGATCACGGAGAAAATCAAGCCACATGACATCACCAAGCCGATGGAAAGCGACGTAGCCATTTCCGTCTTTTTGTTTGATAATACAGGCGTCTTTGTCATCAACACCTGGAGGAGAGATGAGCTTTGGTCGTTCCCAGTTCCATTTTCGTGCCAGAAAGTCGGCGACGCTTATTGAGGTTAAAGCAACCCGTGGTGGATTTGTGCCGTCATAGGCTGTGTAGGTCATGTAGAAGCGGTCATTGATTTTGGTAATGCGAGGATCTTCGACACCTGAATTGCCTTTATGTGTGGGCTTCTCAAAGTCTTCACGTGGTACATAAATCGGTGAGTGATAGTGTTCATCAATATGGACGCCATCAATACTTGTTGCATAGCCAAAAACAGAGGTGCCGTCTTCTGCCTGTCCGCGATAAACGATATGGACTATCCCATTTTCATAGATTGCAGCAGGATTGAATGCCCCTTTTTTTTGCCAATCGAGTTCGAGGCTTGGTTTCAAAATCGGATTTCCTGCAAAACGGGTGAATTTTTTTGTTCCATCAGTTGTAGAAGGATCATGGGTGTGTTCGGTATGGGTATGTGTCAATTCATCAAGGAGGTCATTGAGCTTGCAGGAGGCAACTGCGACGCGGGTATCAGCTGCGCCATAATAGACGAGGAGTTCGTCATTTTTGACAAGCGCACCTGAGGGAAAAATAACATTTTTGATAATGCCGTCCATTTCATATGGTTCTTTTGGCTGGATAAGGGGAGATTCGGATCTGCCGACAATTTTGTGCGGATTTTCAAGATCGAGAAGGACTGCTTCGATGCCAAATTGTTTATCGTTGGAAATATAGTTTTTGATGTATGAATAAATAACCAGCCAACCTCGGTCTGTTTTAATTGGCGGTGCACCAAGCTCCACCTGATCCCGTACGTCGCGAAGCAAATGAATAATGTGGGTATTGGGATTGTCATACCATTCTGCCCAGTAGTATGGCGACCAGATATCCTGTTCGTTATCAAACAGCGCAAGTGCTATTTTTGCCGGTGGCAGATCAGTGTGCATGGTCAGAAGTGCTGCCATTTTGCCGCCGATCTTTTCGGGGAAGAGCCCCATGGCTTTTGAATTAAACGTCGTGACTGGATGTTTTTCAAAGGTTTTAAAATCTTTGGTGATCGCAACAGCAAGTCTGATCCCATATGCAGCAAAGGGATAGACGGAGAGTGCGGTGTAGAAAATATAAAATTTGCCATCCATGTAGGTGATGCGAGGATCTTCGACACCATAGATTTCCCAATCTTCGGTTGGCTCAAAAAGCATGCGCTGATTGGTAAAATGGATGCCGTCATCACTTTCTGCATAGCCAACACTGGACACATTCATTTCTATGCCGTTTTGTTGTTTTTTGGAGGAAAAAGCACGATAAACCATATGGTATTTGCCATCGGCAAAGGCAACGCAGCCATTAAACGCGCCGTCATGCTCCCACTCGTGTTCGGGATTGGGTTCGAGGATGGGGTTATCGGGATGCCGCTGTAGTTCTACCATGTCTTTAGAGTAGCATGGGAGTTAGGAAGATCACAAGTACTTAATTGTTAGAGTCAAATCAGCTTTGCTATTTTGAGAAAGTTGGTTAGTAATTGCTTTCCGACTCGCGTATATTCTTCTTTTATTAATAAGAAATCTTTTCGTAATTCTTCTTTATTAAGTTTTTGTAAATCAGGATCTTCATTGATCCATTGTTCAAACATTTCAGGTGTTAATTCAAAATGAGATTGAATACCATACGCATTTGTTCCTACTCTGACAATTTGATTCCAGCAAAATTTACCTACCGCCAAAAGTGTCATATGTTTGGTAGGTTCAACCGTTTCACCGTGTAAATGAAAGACATGATAGGTATGCCCAAGGTTCGTAAAGAGCGGATCACGTTTTCCTTCTTCAGTAAGATCAACTGTTTCAGTTAAGGTAACGGAGAAGCGATCATTATTTGGATCCCGAAAACCTATCTCTTTGACGTGATTTTTGACAACTTTTCCTCCGGCAACTTTTACAAGAGCTTGTAGCCCAAGACAAATTCCAAGATAGGGTATATTTCCGGTGAGTACTTGTTGGATTCTTGACAGCTCTTTTTTCATTTTGGGAGTCTCGTCATTGGCGCTGTCAGGTCCGCCAAAAACGAAAACAGCGTCATACTGCAATGGATCAGGAAAGTTTTCACCTTTGGATAAGTCAACAAGATCTGATTCAATGTGGTGTTCTTTCAGCAGATCTCAAGAAGGCCAGGACCTTCTCTTGTAATATTTTTGACAAGCAAGACTCTCATAGACAGTTGCATAGTAAAGCAAAGGTAAGAAAAAATCAAGTTTAATTCGTTGCGGGGGTGTGGACGCGGTGGAGTTTGGGTTCTCTGTGCTGTTTCATCTTTTTAAGGAAATGTTTGAGATCTGTTGATGCAGCGGCGACGACGGTATCGGCGCCTCCGTAGTAGACATGCAGTTGTCCGTCAACAACTGCGGCACCACAAGGATACACAACCCCTGCTTTAAATCCGTCATTTTCATACGCTTCATCAGGGGAGACGATTGGTGCGACTGTTCGCGTGATTACCTTTGACGGATTATCAAGCTCCAGAAGCATGGCGCCAATTTTGTATCTGCCTGGATCCTGATGTCCGACGGATTGATATACAAAGAGCCAACCATCTTCGGTTTTGATGGGAGGTGCACCGGCGCCGATCTTTTTACTGTCCCAGTGTGTTTTTCGTGGCGGGATAAAATGATGGCCTGTCAAATATTTATCCTCAAATTCCAGGTCATCCACATAATCAATCAAGACATTTGGATAAATACGGTGATAGACGACATATTTGCCGTTAATTTTTTCAGGGAAAATAACTGCATTTTTATTTACCATGCCGGGTGCGGAAATGAGCTTGGGTCTTTCCCATTTATCCCATTTGCGGTTGAGAAAGTCATTAACCGTGATTGACGTGAGGGCAACGCGTGGTGGATTGGCACCGTCAAAAGCGACATAGGTCATATAAAATTTATCGTCAACTTTAGTGATGCGCGGATCCTCGACGCCACCATAACCGCCACCCGACATAAAATGATCGGCGAACGTTTTAAAGACTTTTTGTCCGGGTGTTTCAAAGGGTTCCCGAGGGATGTAGATCGGCTCATCGGAGCGCTCATCAATGTTTAATCCATCCGTACTTGTTGCATAGCCAAGTACCGAAAGGTCTGTATCGCCAAGAGCACGATACACAAAATGTACCTTACCATCTTCATAAACAGCGGCGCTGTTGAACGTAGCTCGTGATTCCCATGCTTTGTCTGGACGAGGGGCGATGATCGGATTGTGGGGAGCTTTTTTAAAGATCGTTGAGAATATTTTATGTCCGAGACCTGTTTCTTCATGGGGAATCGGGCAGGAGATAGCAAAAACAGTATCTTCATTTACTACCCAATACAGGATCAGTTCATCATGAACGATTGCAGAGCCTAGTGGTCGCATCGTGTCATGCTCTAAGTCCTTCGGCACTTCCCATAACGGATGCGTTGTTCTCCACAGAAGCTTGGTTGGATCTTTTTTATCAAACAATGCAGCGCCTGGTATATACTTCGTCTTTTTGTCTTTTTGCTCGACACTGTAGTAAGTAAGTAGGATATGTTCGTCATTGATATTGAAGGCATTGCCAACTTCGATTGCTTTGTCATCGAAATGGCCTGCATGAGGTGCAAGAACGACATTGTCATCTGCTTTCCAGTGAGTGAAGTCGGTTGAGTAGGCAAGTTTAATTTCTTTACTGCCGAAATACATCACCGAATGGTTTTTGTATTTGTAATCAGGAACAAGCGTTGCGGTTTCTTTTACTTCTTCAATTTTCCCGAGTTTTTTAAATCGGATCAGATCTGATGACCATGCTGCAAGCAGAGCAGTCGCAGCTTTTGGAGCAGGAAGATAGGTAAGTAAAAATTGACTTGCCTGTTTTCCAATGCGAAAACTTTTCCAGTCGAAATTTTTTTCTTCTTTTTGTTTGTCGTCGGTGAGGATGACATATTTTGCGGAGTCGTTGAAGCGGAAGCCATCAGAGCTTTTGACTACTTTAAAAAACGTTTGGCCATTTTTATTTTGTAAATAGTAAAGAAGGACTTCCTCATCTTGTTGAGCAGTCCCAAGAAAAGTGATCATAGTTTTAAGAATTATTTAACAATCATTTGTGGGTGCATCAGCCCTACTTTAAGTGAACTATATTTAGCAAAAAGTGTCAAGATATCATACGGATACAAAATAGTCTATCTTCGTGAAGGAGATCACTCTTCGTTCGTTTGGGGAACATTTGCATTTGGATTTGGTCTGACTGATGGAACAGGTGTGACCGATGGAGGATTATTCAGATTGGATACTTCAACATCTCCGACTGTTTCATCTATGGCGTCATTATTTTCTGCGGCAGGTGCTGTTGCGACAGGACTGGTTGACGGTTCATTGCCAGCGCGTTTTTTAATGTCTTCAAGAAGAGCCGTCAGAAGTTGATAATCTGCGGATTCCGTTCTGTCTTTCAGGAGAACGAGTGCTTGTTCAGTGACCTGCTGTGCATTTGCCAAGTCTCCTTTGTCGCGAAGCGCGATTGCAAGATTGAAGTATGCATTGACATAATCGGGTTTGAGATTGATGGCATCGGTGAAGAACCGGATTGCCAGGTCATAATTTTGTGCAGTGTAATAAATACCGCCAACATTGAGTCTGAGTGCAGGATTGAGTGGATCGCGTTGGATGGCCTGACCATACGTATCAAGTGAGAAGGCAAGTGCATTTTGCGCGACACCGCTGATATTTCGATACACTGATGCCAAGACCTCCCAGTTTCGTGAAGATCGAGGATTCAGGGTTACCGCAGCGCGTGCTTCATTCACTGATTGTGAGAGCAGTGTTTGAATTGTCTGGCGATCCTGATCGGTAAGTGACCCTTCTGGATTTTCTTCGGTTGGGCCTTTCTGGACGGCAAGTGCATTCGCGAGTGCAAAATTGGTTTGCGCCATGTCAACACGATAGAGATCAACTCGTGGATTTATTTGTTCTGCTTTTTGGAGATATTCATACGTTTTTGTGCCGTTGGTACCTGCTTGTGCCAAGGCCTGGCGATGATAGTAGTCTCCGGCAACAAAGGTGAAAAGAGTGAAAAGACTATATCCTGCACCGACTAAAAAGATAAGAAAGATAATGACAGGGAAGAGATCAAATTGTTGATTGCCCGCCGTTGTGGCACGAATGCCAAGTGAGAATTCCATAACTCGTTCTCTGATGCGGCGTTGAGCCATCATAAGAATTGCAAGAATGAAGAAGGTACCAACAACTGAAACAAGCGTTGTTGTATGAATAGCAAGAAGAACAATCGCTATGATCCCGCTAATTGCGATTGCAGGAAGTAAGTTTGGCGTATTATCAAATTCTGATTCCGGTGCGTTTGTTACAAGATTTCTCCAACTGAGACGAAGGATAAAGAGAGAAAGGAAGACGAGGGTAGAGAATCCAATGATGCCAAGTGTACTTAAGACCTGAAGAAATTCATTATACGCGTTGTCAAAGGCAAAATTCCAATAGGGAAGTTGATTAAACTCCAATGGTTTATATGCAGTGAAATTAAATAGATATGTTGCAGGACCTGTCCCTTGAATTGGTACATCACGGAATGTTGACGCAGTTACTTTCCAGGAAATCGGAAATGAAAGTTGGATTGCTTGTGGAAAATTGGTATGTTTTTCGTGAAGAAAACCAAGCGGTTGTGGTAAGGATGTATAGGTCAAAAAGAGGAAAACAACCGTTGTAATAACAGGTGCAAGAAATATCGGTAAAGCGCGTCTTACCTGATACGGTTTGGTGATAAAGACAGCAAGCAGGTAAACAATCGCAAGGGCGATGTTGATCGGCCAGTTACCGATCAGCACAATCGTTACAGAAAACAGGATGGAGAGAGCTAGTGCAAAAGGTCGTGTGATATAGGGATTGGTACTTAAGAGAGAAACGAGTGGTAATGGTAACAGAAGAAGTAAGAAGGCAACGGTTGAAAAGCTCGATCCGGTAGGAGTGAAATTTGCTGTTTGGGCGAAATCAAACGGCAAGAAGATTCCAAAGAAAGAGAATAAAGTAATAAGCGCAACAACAACGCCGCTTGCATAGAGAACCGTCAATAATGTTTTAATGCGCGCGAGCGTTTTGAGGTGGGAAACAGTTACAAAATACAAGAGAATATACGCAATCCAGGCAACTGCAGAACCGTGAACACTTGGAATATTTCCAAAAATTGAGGTAAATCGTGCAGTACTAAACCAGGTGGAAATCAGAATAGATGCCGCAAAGACAAGAAGAAAAATATCAAGTGGTGTCCTCGTGATGACAATTTTACCCTTAAAAATCCATGATGCAATCCACAAACCGGTGAGTAAGAGGGTACTCACAATGAGAAAGATAAGTTTTGGCGTGTCATAAAATTCAGTTGTTTGGTTGAAGAAAAGGAGAGGTGTTACTCCTGCAACAAGCAAAAGTAGTAACGTAATTGCATTATCCAGATATGCGGAAATATGATGTTTCATTGACTCATTTTATGTAATCAAAAAATAAATTTATCGTCAATAGGTAATTTATGAAATTATCCCTTGACAACACGTAATTAGCTTTATATCCTTTAATTAGCAAGTAGAAACTATGAATCAAAGATTTACTTTTCAAAAATTTGTTACATTGTTCGCGACGGATGATTTGTGTTTGGAGGAAATTAAAAAAATAAAATATCCGAA
>DATIGJ010000227.1:0-17552 GCA_035454765.1 Patescibacteria group bacterium | reverse complement strand
TGTGTATAATAAAAAATATGGGGGCAATACGTTTCATTGACCGTTTTCTTAATACGATTACCATGTACCGGTTGGTATTATACGGATTGTGTACCTTGAGTGTGATTGCGCTTGTCTTTGGTTTATGGGGACTACTTCCGTTTACTCTATGGCAGATGCTCGCAACCGGTGTCACTGTTTTTGTTGCGTGTTTTCTCACACAGAAGGTATTGGAGCGGTTGTTAAAAGCGACCACGAATTATGAATCGGTATTTATCACGGCAGGTATTCTTTTTCTTATCGTTCCGCCATCTCTTGCACAGCAGGATCTCTTGGTAACTTTTGGGATTGGTGTTGTAGCGATTGTCAGTAAATTTTTCCTTGCGATTCGAAAAAAACATCTGTTTAATCCGGCGGCGTTTTCATTGTTTATTTTCGGTTTATTCGGATTTGGGAACGCGATTTGGTGGGTGGGAAGCGCTGTACTGTTGCCTTTTGTGACAATTATTGGACTTCTTATTGTTCGAAAAATTCGGCGGTTTAATCTCTTTTTGTCATTTGTCATTGTTGCGAGTATTACTGTCTGTCTGTTTAATATCCAGTATCAGATTTCTTTTATTGATTCACTTCAACAGGTCTTTCTTTCCTGGCCGATTATCTTTTTCGGAACAGTCATGCTCACCGAGCCGTTGACGATGCCGCCGCGGCGATTATTGCAAGGCATCTATGGAGGAATAGTTGGATTATTTTTCGGGGCACAATTTCATGTTGGACCTGTTTTTGCATCTCCTGAACTTGCTCTTCTTATTGGTAATCTTTTTTCTTATATTGTGAGTTCAAAAGATAAACTGTTTCTCCATGTTTCTTCAGTGACGAAATTGACACCAACGGTATATGAATTGGTATTTCCCAAACCGGTTTCATTCTCTTTTCTTCCTGGACAGTATCTTGAGTGGACACTCAAACAAGATAAAATTGATAGGAGGGGGAATAGACGATATTTTACGATTGCTTCGTCGCCGACTGAATCCGATTTACGACTTGGCATTCGCTATAGTACTCCTTCAAGTACATTTAAAGAGACGCTTGTTCATTTGCCAAAGGGTGGCGAAATTATCGCGACACAGTTACGGGGAGATTTTGTTTTACCAAAAAATACGACACAAAAATTGGTCTTTATCGCGGGTGGCATTGGAGTTACGCCGTTTCGGAGTATGGTGAAATATTTGCTTGATCGTCAAGAAAAACGGGATGTGAGTCTTTTTTATTCGAATGCAGATGCGAAGGATATGGCGTATAAGGAAATGTTTGATCAGGCGGTCAAACAGCTTGGCATAAAAGTGTTTTATGTTTTGACAGATAAAGAAAAAGTACCACAGGGATGGCAGGGGATTGTGGGGCGATTGGATGAGAAAATTTTCTCGCGTGAAGTTTTGGATTATAAAGAACGCGTATGGTATTTATCAGGGCCAGAAGCGATGGTAGACGGGTATAAGGAAGTGTTATCGCGTCTTGGCGTTTCCTCAACAAATATCCGCACCGACTACTTCCCAGGGTTTTAAATTATTTTTCTTCTTCAGGATCTGGGGGGAGGAATTCTTCGCCGCCGGAATCAAAATTTTCTTTCTGTGGATATTCGGAGGGTTTGAGCCAGTAGATATAGGTACATCCTGTTGCCTTTCTTTTTTTACTGTCCCATCCTGCTGTACTGCATTTTTTCATTTTCTTTCCAGCATTTGTGGTAAAGAGAACGAGTTTGTTTCCGCATTCAGGACAGTCTTCATCAAGTTTTTCCGTGGTTCCGTTGATCCACTCGACATAGTCACAGCCGTCAACTTTTTTCGTTTCTTTATTCCAGACACCTGTTGAACATTTTTTCATTTTTTTGCCGAATCGGGTTGTTGCGAGGATTAATTTGTTGCCACACTTAGGGCATTTTTCATCAAGTTCTTCTGGTTCAATTTCCAGCCATTTCACATAATCACAGCCGGTATTTTGTCTGGTATTTGGATCCCAACTCCCTGTAGAACATCGTTGGAGCTTTCTTCCTGTTTTTGTTACCGTAATTGGTGCAAGCGGCGAGCCACATTTTGGACACATTTCTTCTTGAGGATTTGTTTTTGTCATGACATCCATAGTAACGGGTTTTTACTGAATAAGTCAAGGGTATATTTTGAGATACTCCTTGTATTTTTTTGTAAGAATCTTTACAGTAAAGATAATGCCTGTAAAAAAAAGAAAACCAGTTAAGAAAAAAACGTTTCATGCAAAAGGAAGATCATCTGGAAAGCAAGGACATTTTTTGCGAAATGTTTCTTTTGCTTTTTTGATTGTTGCGTTGGGATTTTTTATCCTCAGTCCAGCATCGGATTTCAATCCTTCATGGGGAGAACCAGAGCGTTTTGTCAGTGAGAAGGGAAGATTGGATGCATCACTTATTGCACAAGAGGTAGAGGAAGTTATTGGAGGTAAACGCGTTACGGCACGAGTGTATAACGATAACTATGTTGCGCCGGTATTGGACGTACAAGCTGGTGATATGTTACGCATTAATCTTACCAATAATTTAAATGAGCCGACCAATCTTCATTTCCACGGAGGACATGTCTCACCACGAAACAATTCTGACAATACGCTTCTCACCATTGCGCCAGGAGAAACCTTTGTGTATGAGTATGAGATTCCGGGGAATCATCCGTCAGGACTTTTTTGGTATCATCCATTGCTTGCTTCCGTAAGCGAGCAACAAATACAGGGTGGGATGGCAGGAGCAATCATTGTCAGAGGAGATCTTGATAAATTGCCAGGTATCAAAGACCTCTCTGAAAAATTGCTCGTTCTCACAACACAAGATGGGGAAGATCACAATACTCCTGTTCGTTTGGTAAATGGTCGTGAGACGCCGCCTCTTTATATCCGTCCGGGTGAAATACAGCGATGGAGAATTGTGAATGCAAGCTCAGAGGATTTTTTCAATATTGCGTTGCCTGAACAAAAACTTCGTATTATTTCGCGTGATGGTCGTCCGCTTGATCAGGTGATTGAATCTGATAGTGAAGTCATGGCGCCTGGAGATCGCATCGAAATTCTTGTAAGAGGTGGTCTGTGGGGGACATATGATGTTGAGTCATTACCCTTTAATCAGGGCTTTATTCGATATGAAAAAAGTACCATTATGCATTTGGTAGTTGCAGGATTTCCTGTCTGGCCGAAGGAGTTGCCAACGCAACTTATTGCCTCTGAAGATTTACGTGATGCACGAGTCAATAATCAACGGACGTTGACATTTTCTCTAACCGATGATGAGGAAGATCCGGCATTTTTGCTTGATGGCAAAGCATTTAATCCGAGAAGTACCAGTCAGGTTATGATTCTCGGGACCACGGAGGAGTGGTCGTTGGTCAATGATAGTCGGGAGGTTCTGCCGTTTCATACCGCTCTCAATCCGTTTCAGGTCATTTCGATCAATGGCGAAGCTGTGGAGTTCCACGGCTATGAGGATACTATTGCACTTCCTGCAAAAAGTACCGTGGTTATGAGAACGCAGTATAAAGATTTTGACGGTAAATTTTTTCTCTATGGCGGATTGTTTTATCATACGGATCAGGGGATGATGCAGCTTGGTGAAGTAATCAAACCAGGCTATGGTCTTGCAGTAGATAATGGTCTACCGGAGAAAGAAGGGGAGATAAGGGATCAGGATGATGTGGAAGAAGAACAGCGTCAAGGAGACCGATATCAACAATGAATAAACAACAGGATCTTACCGTTCAGACAGTTATCAATGCGCCCCTTGAAAAAGTGTGGGAATATTATACTTCGCCTTCTCATATCACGAAATGGGCCTTTGCTGATGATTCATGGGAGGCACCTCATGCAGAAAATGATCTGAAGATCGGGGGAAAATTTATCACGCGCATGCAGGCAAAGGATGGAAGTAGCGGCTTTGATTTTACCGGTGAATATACACAAGTCAAAGAGCATGAATTGATTGCTTACACAATGGATGATGGCAGAAAGGCTGCTGTTCATTTTCAACCGAAAGGAAATGCCGTTGTGGTAACCGTGACCTTTGAAATGGAGCATGAGAATTCTCGTGAATTGCAGGAACAAGGGTGGCAGGCAATCCTCAATAATTTTAAGAAGCACGTTGAAGGAGTATAACAAGAAAAAGCCCCATTCAGCGAACGGGGCTTTCAAATAAAGAAGCGTGCACGATATTATTGTTCCATCGTTTTATCTTCTTCCATCATCGCATCTTCTTCTTCTTTCATCATGCTGTCTTGTTCTGGACTTGGCGATGCATCTTCTTTCATCATCGTATCTTCTGTTGTTTTTTCCTCCTCCATCATGGTTGTTTCGGAAGCAGGTTGTGTCGATTGATTACCTGCTATGAAGTACCATCCTGCAACTGCTACTGCGATAACGATAATGAGGATAATTATCCAATTCTTACTCATCTTTTTTCACCCCCTTTCGTTTTTTCATAAGTATTTTTATCTAAGCAAGTTTCTAGGAATATGTCAAGTCCACTTTACATTTTGCTGGTTTTGTTTGACATTTTGGTTGTAATTTCGTACCGTTAAAGTATGGTAAGTGCGGAAGTTCAAAGAGATTTTATGGAATTTCTTCATAGTACACAGCAGGTTGCTGTTCTTGCAACCGTTGATCAGCATGGAGAACCGATGGCTGCGACAGTGTATTTTCTTGTTGATGAGCAGTTTAATGTGTATTTCCTCACCAAGACATTTTCACGAAAATATGCCAACTTAGAAAAAAATGATCATGTAGCACTGGTTATCGGAACAGAAAACAATCCTGTTACTGCTCAAATTCAAGGAAGGGCAGAAAAATTAGTGACTCCTGAATATGGAGAATGGGAGCAAAAATTTCTTCATGCTTTTTTCAAAAATGAATTTGTCGCACCGCTTTTTCAACTTTCTCCTGAAAAAAATGATATTGTGATTTATCGGGTAAAGCCGACATGGATCAGATGGCTTGATTTACGACGTGAGAAAAATAAAGTAGACAATACTTTCGTCCAAATACTCCCTTAATTTTTTACGATGCGGACGCTGGTGCCTTCGTCATTGGCTCGGTAGGTAATCTGTTGTTCCTCAATTTCAAGAACAACTTCGTATCCTGATGTCGGGGTGTTTATACAGGAATCGTCATCAATGTTCAGATCAAAACAAGTAGTTTCCCATTCTTTTTGGGTTGTTGAAACAACAACCAATGTGCTTTCTGAAACACGGAATTGATTTGCAGCATAGGCTTTAATCGCAGAAACCGCGTCAGGACCAAAGGGAGCGGGAGTTATTTGTGGTTCTTCAGTTATCGGGAGCTCTGTATTGGTTTGTGTGTTTTCTTCAGGTGCAGCTTTTGGAGAGATCGCAGGATAATATGAGATAAACCAGCCAACAACTGCTACAAGGATAATAACGATTATTCCTAAAATAATTTTTCCTGTTGTATTCATACGTACACCTTTATCTCTAGTATCTCTAGTGTAACATAACAAATTAAGCAAAAGCTACTCTTTGACAACTCTGATAATTTTGCCGTCATCACTGGCCCGATATTTCGTGTTGGTTCCATTAATTTCTACTGCAACTTCATATCCAGTGACTTTTTGTTCTATACAGTCGTAGTCTTCGATTTTCATCCCAAGGCAGATTGTGTCCCATGTTTGTTTTTTAGCAGAGACAACGGTGACTTGATCTTCCGCTACAGAAAATTGGAATGCAGCATATTCTTTGACTGCGGTAACTGCGTCTGTGGTTGTTGGTTCTTGTTTATTAGTCTCTATTGGTGGTTGGTTGTTCGCCTTGGTTTGTGGCTGTGTGTTTGTTGTTGGAGGTGCGAAGACAAAATAGCCGACAACTGCTGAGAGTACGAGAACAATGATAGTAATCTTGGTCTGGTTCATAGTTGTATGTTTATTATATTGATTTTTTATGAAGGAATGCAAATGTACAGCTTTTGTTTTGTTATACTAGAGCCATGTTAAAGTACAACCAATATGAATTTTTCGCTGCTGTGTGGCTTTGGCCAGGACCGGCAGCTTGGCATTTTGTGACGCTTCCGAAAGATATGTCAGAACACATTACAAAAATGTTTGGAGACCGCAAAAGGGGATGGGGTTCACTTCCCGTGGCAGTCACTATTGGGTCTACTGTTTGGAATACGTCAATTTTTCCGGATAAAAAACTTGGTTCGTTTGTTCTGCCATTAAAAAAAACAGTGAGAAAAAAAGAAGGGATTGATGTTGATCAAAAAATAAAAGTCATGATTGAGATACGAATATGAGGTAGTATTTTTCTCATTGACAACATGATCTTTTTCTTGCTACGCTATAGTTAGCATATGAGGAAATATCTTCAGAGTTTATTTATTCTTTCTCTCGCAGTTCTTACATCAGTTTTCATCCCGTCATCAGCTTTTGCTGACCAAACAGGTACATTACTTCCCATTTCGGATGGACTGTATACAGATTGGACACCGAAGTCGGGTTCGACTCATTACACAATGGTAGATGAGGAGACCTGTAACGGTACGACAGATTTTGTTCGTACAAGTCGTGTGGGAGAGAGAGATTCTTATGGAATCGATCTTTCGTCTATCCCAAATGGAGCGACTATTTCACAGATTGATATTACTCCGTGTGCGTCACGAGCAGGTGGAGGAACCGGTGGTACAGTAGTGCTTGATCTTTTTTACCGATTAAATGGTGTTGATAGTGCAGATGCGGGTGGATATAATCCCTTGGGTGCAACACCTGTACTTCTCTCAACAACATCTTTTACTGGTTTATCAACAGTAAAATCATCCAGTTCTTCACTTGAAATCGGAGCTGTTTTGAATGCAAATAGTGGTAAAACGATACGACTTGGACAATTATCAACAGTAATTACGTATACACCACTTCTTGCGCCATCAAATCTTACTGCGAGTGAATCAGCTGTAGGAAGTAGCTCTGCTGCATTATTACAGTGGACGGATAATGCCTCAAATGAATTAGGATTTAAGATTGAAAGAAGTACTGACAGTGCAAATTTTTCTTTGATTGACACTGTAGGCGTCAATCAAACAAGTTATTATGATTTCCCAGGAGTAGGTACATTCTATTACCGCGTAAAATCATACAATTCTGGAGCAGATTCGACTTACACAAATACCGCAAGTGTTACCCTCCCATAACATTTATTGTTGACAGCGAATAATGAAGAGTTTTATCATATATTATATGAAGCTTTCCGTTGTTTCTGCTTGGGTTTCGATTTTTTCAGGTCTTCTTGCGCTTGTCTTGCTTGTTACACTTCATTTTGTCAGTTCTGAGTTTGATCCGTCTTTCCGGATGATTAGTGAATACGCGCTTGGTAATCATGCTGCAATTTTGTCGGGTTTCTTTTTTACCTGGGCGTTGAGTACATTCGTGTTATTGTTTGCTGTTGGTTCTCAGGTAAAGGGAATCGGGGGAAAGATTGGTCTGGTATTTCTTTTCCTCGGAGCTATCGGTATGACGATGGGAGGACTGTATGACATCCGACATCCGCTTCATGGCGCTGCGTTTGGTCTTGGTGTGCCGGCTCTTCCAATCGCAGCAGTTCTTATCACGCTGAGTCTTGTTCGTCAAAAGGGATGGGATAAACATAAGAAATTACTGTTGTGGACTGCACATTTGACATGGGTGAGTCTGATATTTATGGCTTTGACGATGTTTCTTTTTATCTCGTCCTACATGCAGGCCGGTGGTGTGATGGACTCAACGCCGCGGGTACATATTGAATTACCTGATGGAGTTATCGCAGTTGTCGGATGGTTCAACAGACTTCTCGTTATTTCATACATCGTCTGGGTCATCAAAACGGCCTGGATCTCCCTCAAAGTGAAAGGGAAAAAATGAAGATCACTGTACCTGAAGATTGTGGGAATGCTCCCAGAAAAAAATTGATTCATGACTTCACTCTCGCATTTGCCGAGAATAACAAAGAAAAGATTCTGGAATTTATGGCAGATGATATTGAATGGATCATGGTGGGGGATAAAATAATGAATGGTAAAGAAGAAGCAGCGAAATCCCTCGAGACGATGGGGGATGAGATAGCAGAGGAATTGATTCTTGATACCATCATTACACATGGTGATACCGCAGCTTGTGATGGGATTATCAAATATTCAAAGAGGGCTGTAGCTTTTTGTGATGTTTACAAATTCACAGGACATGATAAGGATGCGAAGATACGACAGCTCACAGGCTACGCTATTGAATTGAAATAAATTTTATTTTTTCTACTACTTGTGTCGACAAGTAGCAAACTCGTTCGCTGCGAAGTCGCGCTAAAATTGTTCGTTCGTTAGTCGGGGGATTGTCCGTTCCACCCTTGTCTCGCTCCGCTCGCAAGCTATCTCAGTCGCTTCGCTCCCTCCGATCCCCTTCCAGCACTCGCCTTCGGCTCGACTGGGATTCCCCCTGACAACTCACTTCACAATTTCTTCACGCGCTTGTTCTAATGCTTACACAATAGAAATATCGCGCTGCGTTCAATCGCAAAATATAAAGTACTAAGAAAAATAATATTGACATAAAAGTGCGTGATTGATTATAGTAACTTATGGCCAAACCAACCACAGTTGATGAGTATATCGCTTCTTTTCCGAAGGACGTGCAGGAGAAGATTCAGGAAATACGTGCGATTTTGAAAGAAGTTGCGCCTGATGCAACAGAGTCTTTGAAATGGGGGCAGCCGGTTTTTTCAGAAAAAAGAAATCTTTTTGCCTATGCTGCATTTAAGGATCATCTTAATTTTGTACCGACAGGACCATCTCTCAAACCGTTTAAAAAAGAGCTGGAAGCATATAAGACTGGTAAAGATTCAGTACAATTTTCTTATGACAAACCGTTGCCAAAAGAATTGATTAAAAAAATTGCAACATACAGGATCAAAGATGTCCGCGAAAACGACGCGAAATGGATGTATTGATTCTTTGTTTTAAATCCTCATAAGTGCAAACTCACGCATTGACAAAAACGCAGCAAAAGAATTATAGTGAGACGGGTTAAACGGCGAGGAGAATCATGGAAGTAATGCCCGCCCCGCCATAAAATTCCAAGAAAGAAGGTGAATGTTGTGGAACTATTAGAAAAGATAAAAGAAAAAGTTGAAGAAATACATGAGGGTATTCAGAATTTAAAATCCCGCACAAATTTTGAGTCATTATTGCACAAAAATAGATTATTGGAGGTAGAAACAGGTATAGACCAGTTTCGAGATCATAATGAAATTGAAGGGTTACGCCATTCATTAGATATTTTTAAACAAACCGCAATTCTTGTGAGAGAAGGATCAAAAGCTTATGATGAAACGATTTGGGATGCGAATGTGGCGGTGAAAGGAAAAATGACAATTCTTGATTCGTTATTTTCTGAATTAGATGAGTTGGTTTATAAGTACATCAGAGAAAGATAATTTATGAAAATTTTACATATGTCCATACAAGAAATAACCTTTGAGGATATTGAAAATTTTTGTGAAGAAAAAAATCGTGAAGGAATTCAGCTTGACTATAAAGTAGATTTAACTGAAGGAAGTTTGGCAAAACATTTTGCTGCATTTTCTAATACACGCGGAGGAATAATAGTAATAGGAGTGCAACAAAACAAAGACACAGGCCTACCTGAATCATGGAAAGGTATACCAATAACCAATAGTGCAAAATACATTGAGCGAATAAATCAGTGGGCAACGAGCATTACTCCTGTACCTCATTTCCAAGTCACTGCAACATCTGAAAAAAAAGGTAAGGTGTTTGTTATTTTACGTATTTATGAAGGAGATAAACCTCCTTATTTTGTAGACTATAATCCAAATATCTATGAACGTACAGGAGATATTACATCATTGATTAAACATGCATCTCCTGATCTCGTTGAAATTTTATTTAATAAGAAGGAAAAAGCTGAGCTTGCACGATTGAATTTGTTTAAAAGAGCGGAAGATGTGTACCAACATGCTTTGAGACAAGAAGATATAAAAAGAAAAAGGTTAATAGATGAAGCAAAACAAAAACAGGATGGCTCAGAAAATAGTTATTATCAAAAAAATTTAGGTACTGATGCAGTTATGTCAACAATAACACTTCAGCCTTTTTTCCCGATAAAAGCACTTGTCAATCCATCAGAAATTGTAGAAAAAATTAGTGATTACACTGTAGATAAAAGTACATATACCTCTTTTCCTGAGAGAAGTTTAAATCCAATGCCAGATGGTGCGTATCATTTTAGCCATAATTATGCTGGTAACCTTCAGTGTCATCAGATATATTCTTACGGACTTATGTTTTTTGCACAGAATATACGTGATGTACATAGAAATACGAATACAATTTATCTATCTTACATAGCAGGAAAGATTTTTGTATTTTTATCATCAGCAAGAAATTTTTATAAGTTGTGTAACTATCAGGGAGTACTAATTGGTTCTCTTAAGATTGATAATATGATAGGTAAGATGGTAGAAGAAATTTCATCCAACGGACGGCTTATGTTCCCTAAGAATATAGAAAGTTTTCTTCCAACTTATAATTGGGAAATTGAGACAGACACAGATATATTGAATGATAATGATGAATTTTATTCATACTATATGCAGTTACTTAGAAAGATATATTGGGGTTTAGGTATAAGAGATATGAATGAAGGGTTAATAAAAGAATTTTTGCAAAACAATCGCCTTACCTTATAATATTAAAAATTAATACTTGTTTTATTACACGTGTAAAATAAATAATCTATAGGAGGAAAAATTGGGCTGTTTGGTAGATGGCGTCCAATGCAAAATAAACAAATGCCAGTGCACAGATTTTGAAAATATATGGAACAATATGCGGTTGTGAGAGCCACGATCGAAACCGCGAAAAAATAAAAGCAATCCCTGCAGTTGAGATAAGCCACCCGAGTTCCAAAATAACCAAATAAAGATATTCGCCATAAGCGATATAGTTGGAAAGAATAATTGCTTTTGGAATCGCGACAGTGATCCAGAAAATCCACAATGCACCATTGGCGAGAATCATCGCGACAATTTTTTTCGTACTGAAATGGACGCGTGTCTTTGTATCAATTTTGGTAATTTTCCAGATAAGTGTTGCAAGCCAGATCAGAATTCCTGCACCGATAAGAGCAATAATACGAAAGATTGATTCAGGAAGATTGAGTGAAGCAATGGAGATGACACAAAATAACGCGATGATTGCTTCTGTAATCAAACCGATGAAAATAATCCGAAAACTTCGCCACAATCCCGATTGAATAATTTCGGTAAAGACAGCAGTGATAATAGGGCCGGGGATTGCCCCGCCAATAAGTCCAAGTACGAGTGCACTGATGAGAAGACTAACAATTTCCATGTATCTATTGTATCAGAGTTTTCTTTTAATGGGCGTTGAACGCAGCGCGTTAAAAATTCTGAAGCGAGCTATCAGGGGGATTCCTCACAAACTTGTTGAGGAGGGGGTGAAATCACCCGATAAGTGAGCTGAAGAATTTAGCGACCGTTCACTAGCCCTGAAGTTTTGGTACTTTTTCGATAAAAAGTACAAGAAAAAATTTTACATTTTCTTCTTTTTAATTTTAGGTAAAGGTAATTCCATCGCTGTAGCATTAATTAATTTTGTGAGAAATTCTCTGTCTTCCCAAAGATCGGGGGAGATAAGAAAATAATTTTTTGCACCAGGATAGGGAGGAGCTTCTTCGAGACTTTCGATTAGTTCTCGTCCGGCGTTCGTTGGTTTGATAAATAATTGATCATCGCAAACTAACGCAACAACTTTTTCATTGCAGTAGAGTGCATATTCACCAAACATTTTTCGAAAACGAATATTGCCTGCTTGTACGATTTGTTCGCAGATATAGTCAACAGTTGATTGTTTGCTCGCCACAGCATGAGTTTATCATATTCTCAAGGGAGAAAGATAAAGTTTCAAAAAAACAATTAAAGGGAATAAAGGAGGATTACCGTCTCGTCCAATAGGGTTTTTTTTGCAAATTAGTGCTGAGGGGGAAATGATAGATTTTCATTATTTTTTCTGCGACATCAAGAGAGGTAATATATGGCATATAATGACCACTATCATTTATGAGGGCAGAAATAGTTGTAGCATCAGATGTTTCCTTATCAACGATTGTTTCCTTATCAACGATAAAACTTCCTGCGGCGACAACATCGCGAGTTCCTGCTAAATCGCCATGAAAATGAGGTCGTTGGGTGCGGTCGTTTATCACTATCGTTACTCTTCTCATTCCCAGCAGTTTTTTAATTACAGGTTCAACAATGACAAAATCATATTTTCCTTCAGGTAATTGAAGTGGCCGTCGTAACGGACGTGAAATTTTTTTTACAGAAAGGGGGGAATAGGGACGGTATGAAGAGTCAAATTGACCGTCAGGAGTATAACCGTATCTTCTTGAGTTGCTCTGTAAAACAGCTTTTATTTCCTGTCTCCACGTTCTTTCTTTTGGTGTTCCCATAGAGACAATAATTATATATTTTTAACTCGCTAATGTCAACCTATAGTATTTAATGTGTGGATTTCGGTTCGTGAGAGTTCTCTATAGTGTCCGACTTTTAATTGAGGATCGCGAAGGGTGCCGATGGCGATGCGTTCAAGCTCCTTGAGTTTCAATCCTACTTTTTCGCACATGCGGCGGATTTGTCTATTTCTTCCTTCGTGAATGGTCATGTCCAGAATTGTTTCTTTCGCGTTTTTATTTATCACTTTTACTTCTGCAGGAGACGTCTGCCCGTCGTCAAGCAACATGCCCTTTCGTATTCTGTCCAGTTGTTCTTGCGAGACAGTGCCGATGATGGTGAGCCGATACGTTTTGGCAATATGATATCTGGGGTGGGTGAGGAGATTGGTGAGTTCGCCGTCGTTAGTAAGAATTAATAAACCGGTTGTATCTTTATCAAGTCTGCCGACAGGATAAATTCGTTCAGTCGTTTTAATCAGGGAAACGACATCTTTTCTGGAGCGTTCATCAGCGGTTGTGGAGATAAAGCCTTTGGGTTTGTTGAGTAAATAATATTTCAATACTGCCTTTTTAGGTTTCACTCCATTTATATATAGTATATCGGTTGAAGGATCGAGTCGCTCGCCAGATTTCACAACTCGTTTGCCGTTTATTGTTACCGTATTTTTTTCAAGCAAATTGTCAACAGCGCGTCGCGAACACACGCCAATATTGGCAAGATATTTATCAAGTCGAATCGTTGTATCCATGAGGTAATTATACCAAGACATGGTATAATCACCATATGAATCTAAGCGTCGGAATTGTTGGTTTGCCAAATGTGGGGAAGTCCACATTATTTAATGCACTCCTTAAGAAGCAGCAGGCTTTGGCTGCAAATTATCCGTTCGCAACGATTGAACCAAATCTCGGGATCGTTGCTGTGCCTGATTTTCGCCTGCAAAAATTGGCAGAAATTACCAAAGAAGAAGAAAAAATGACGGATTTACCTCCAATTAAGCCGGCGACGATTGAATTTGTGGATATTGCCGGACTTGTCAAAGGAGCAGCAGAAGGAGCTGGACTTGGGAATAAATTCCTTTCTCATATTCGGGAAGTATCTGTTGTCGCACATGTTGTCCGTGCGTTTGAAGATCCTGATGTCATCAAAGAAGGCGCGGTAGATCCCAAATCTGATTATGAAGTGATCAGAGCAGAACTCATCATTGCTGATTTGCAAACAGTTGAGAAACAGCGCGAAAGTAAAACAGTCAAAATTGATCCTGTGAAAAAGTCAGCTGTTGAAAAATTGTATCAAGGGCTTAATGAAGGTAAATCAGCATCCGGTATAACGCTTACCGAAGAAGAACAGGTGTTTGCGAAAGAGTTGTTTCTTTTATCAAATAAACCTGAAGTGATCGTTCTTAATGTTTCAGAGGAACAGTATAATCCGACTGACATGGAAAAAATTATCAATCAATATGCGGGATTGTTGGAAGTTAGTAACGAAAAGGTGGTTGTTATTTGTGCCAAAATAGAATCAGAACTTGCATCTCTCACGGATGATGAACAAAAAGAATATCTGAAAGATTTGGGGCTTGAAGCATCAGGTCTTGAACGACTCATTCAAAAAGCTTATGCAACACTTGGTTTGATTTCTTTTCTGACCGCGGGAGAGAAAGAAGTCCGAGCATGGACAATCAGAAAGGGAATAAATGCCCAACAGGCAGCAGGGGAAATTCATACAGACTTTATCAAAAAATTTATCAAAGCAGAAGTTGTCGGATTTTCAGATTTTGAAGAAAATAACGGTTGGAAGGGAAGTCGTGAAAAAGGGAAAGCTGGTTTACAGGGCAAAGAATATCTCATGCAAGACGGCGATATTGTCGAATTCAAAATCGGCGCCTAGTCTATTGTCCGCCACTTTCCTAATATACTACTTGAGCTAATCCTAGTTTCTGTGGTACAATACAAGGCATGAGATTGTACGAATTGGTTTTGGTTGTTAGACCAAGTGTCAAAGAAGCAGACCGCAAGAAACTTGTTGAAACTGTCAAAGATTGGCTTGGTAAAGAAGTAAAATTTACCAAAGAAGATGATTGGGGTCAAAAGCCACTTGCGTATCCTATCAAAAAGGAAATTGCAGGCTATTACACACAAATGCAATTTGAGTCAGAAGCAGCTATTGAAAAAGGTTTTGAAACAAGATTGATCAGAACGAACGATATTATTAGACATTTGTTGTTGAGAACCAAATAACATGGCGGGAAGAAGCTTAAATAAGGTACAACTGATTGGAAATTTGACACGGGATCCTGAATTGCGTTATACACCAAGTGGCGCAGCAGTTTGTACTTTCGGATTGGCAACGAACCGTACCTGGACAACTGATAGTGGAGAGAAGCGGGAAGAGGTAGATTTTCATAATATCGTTGCCTGGAGAAAGTTAGCAGAATTGTGTAGTCAATTTTTGGTTAAAGGTCGTAAAGTATATGTAGAAGGGAGACTGACGACTCGAAGTTGGACTGGACAAGATGGACAGCAGAAATCACGGACAGAAGTCGTGATTGATGATATGATTCTGCTTGATAATAAGGGCAGTTTTCAGCAGGCGCCAGTGTCACAGGAAGTTGACGAAGAAGAGTCTGTTGCAAGTTCGGAAGAACCTAAGGAAACGAAAATTGCGAAAAAGAAAACAGGAAAAGAAAAAAATGACGAAGAACCGGTACGTGAAAGAGCATCTGAAGAAGAAGTGATGCCGGATGATATACCGTTCTAATTATAACTATGGCAAAAACAAAAAGAAGATTACCAAAAAAGAAAATAACTGTACCAAAGAAGTGTTATTTCTGTGCAGAAGACAAAACACCGTGGTATTCTGATGTTTCATCACTCCAAAAATTTGTGAGTGATCATGGGAAGATTATCACCCGTGCCCGCACCGGTTTGTGCGCGAAACATCAACGTAGATTAACGATGGCGATTAAGCATGCACGTCATCTTGCACTTATGCCCTTTGTCGGATAATCCTCGTTTTTCCGGTTGCCGCATTTTATTCTTTATGTCATAATGATAGTCTTATGATGCCACAAAGGATCCGTTTTATCTTGATTGTTTTAGCAGCATTACTCATCGGCTATACGGTTGGCGTTACCAAAGTGAATTGGGAATGGAAAAATTTTAGACCCCATGTTCAAGTAATTAATAAAGAACCGCCACCGTCATTGATGACCGCAGATTTTTCTCAATTTTGGACAGTGCTCTCAAAAATAGAGACAAATTATTACGATAAGAAAGCTATTGATTCACAAAAATTGCTTAATGGAGCGATTATGGGGATGGTTGAGAGTTTGGATGATCCGTACACCGTATATCTTCCTCCGAAAGAAAATACCGATTTTAAACAAAGTCTTGCAGGACAATTTGAGGGAATTGGTGCAGAATTGAGTATCAAAGAGCAGCAAATTATTGTTGTTGCGCCTCTTGACGGTAGTCCGGCAGAACGTGCAGGGGTGAAAGCAGGAGACGCGATTCTTAAAGTGAATGATGAATCCATTGCTGGTTGGACATTGCAGGAAGCAGTTGATAAAATTCGGGGGCCAAAAGGCACTGAAGTAAAACTTGCCGTCCTTCATAAGTATGATACCAAACCAACGGATGTAAAAATTATCAGAGACACGATTCAGGTGAAAAGTCTTGTCAGTTGGACAAAATCTGTGAAAGAGATAGATGCAATTAATAGCAAATCTGCTTCGTTTTCAGGTCAACTTGATGATAAAGTAACCTATATTCGTCTTTCACAGTTTGGCGATACCGCAAATAAAGAATGGACAGATGTCGCGATTAAACTTAATCAGGAGTTACAACAACAAAAAGATGTACGGGGAATTATTCTTGATCTGCGCAATAATCCTGGTGGTTATTTGACAGATGCAGTGTATATAGCGTCTGAATTTGTTAAAGATGGTACTGCAGTTATGCAGGAAAATAAAAATGGCGAGAGAGAAGCATTTGCTGTTTCAGGACGAGGTATGTTGACAAATATGCCGGTGGTAGTGCTCTTAAACGGTGGATCAGCGTCTGCATCAGAAATTGTCGCGGGAGCGCTTCGTGATCACAAACGGGCAGAAATTGTCGGAGAAAAATCTTTTGGTAAAGGGACAATTCAGGAAGCTGAAGATTTGGGTGGCGGTGCAGGGCTTCATGTGACGATTGCAAAATGGTTGACACCAAATGGGACATGGGTACACAAAGAGGGACTACAACCCGATTACGTGATTTCGCTTGATCCAGGCGACCCCGCGCGGGACACACAGCTTGAAAAAGCAGTTGAAGTGTTAGTAAAATAATCTCAGTTTTATGAAGAAGTTGGTAGTATTGATTATTATTCTGACGATTTTGCTTGCTTTGACAACATTACTACAGCGTTCTCTTCCAGAGTTTCTACAAAAACAAGCAAAGAATCAGAGTGAAACAGTAAAGATTGTTACTGAAGAATCAATAACTATTGATATAGTAAAAAAAGCAGGACCATCAGTAGTAACGATTGCTGAAGAACTTCCTCAGATGTCTCAATCACCATTTCAATTTGGCCCGTTTTTCTTTTCCGTTCCCGAATCGCTTCCTGAGGATGGAGAATCAACTGAACCACAAGGAATCGGTTCAGGATTTATTATTTCATCAGATGGATTAATTGTTACGAATAAACATGTTGTATCAGACACACAAGGAAAATATTTTGTTATTACAAGTAATGAACAGAAGTTTGAAGTGCAAAAAATTTATCGTGATCCTTTAAATGACATTGCATTATTACAGATTGATGTATCGGAAAAGAGTGCTGGTCTTCTTCCGATTGCAATGGGAGATTCTGATCAATTACAAGTGGGGCAATATGTTGTAGCCATCGGAACAGCCTTAGGAGAGTTTCGTAATACTGTCACAACAGGAGTGATATCAGGTTTGGGACGGGGAATTACTGCGGGAGGATATTTTTCTCAGGCAGAACGTCTCGATAATGTGATTCAGACAGATGCAGCGATAAATCCTGGCAATAGTGGTG
>DATIGJ010000226.1:0-2114 GCA_035454765.1 Patescibacteria group bacterium | reverse complement strand
AACGCTATGGCTCACTTAATTGGTGGACTGATGTAAGTGTCACTGCTGTTCGGTCTGATAATTGGACTCCTATTGCTTTACCGGATTACGAACCTGATACTTATCACGGCAATAGACTTTCTGCATTTATATTTAGAAAATACCATGAACATGTTGCTAAAAAAGCATTAACGCCACAAAAACGAAGAGTTGCCTCAACAACTAGATAATTTCCTCGTTCGTTTGTCTTGTTATAGTTCATATTTTCCGTTATAATTGATGGTCATGAATACGGACAAAATAGTAGTAAAGGGTGCCCGTGAACACAACCTCAAAAATCTTGATTTGGAAATCCCCAAAAATAAATTGGTCGTTCTTACCGGTTTATCAGGAAGCGGGAAATCTTCACTTGCGTTTGACACGATTTATGCAGAGGGACAGCGTCGCTATGTCGAGAGTCTTTCATCGTACGCGAGACAATTTCTTGGTACGATGAAAAAGCCGGACGTTGATTTTATCGAAGGACTTTCACCGGCAATCTCTATTGATCAGAAATCAACGAGTCATAATCCTAGATCAACGGTTGGTACTGTTACGGAAATTTATGACTATATGAGGCTGCTTTTTGCACGAATTGGCCATCCACATTGTCCAAATTGTGGCCGTGAAATTGCGAGGCAGTCCAAAGAACAGATTGTAGACGCAATTTATAAATTGCCCGAACGATTTGTGCAGCTTGGTAAAAAACCACTTCGAATTTTGATCCTTGCTCCACTTGTCAAAGATAGAAAGGGTGAATATTCAGATTTGTTTGCAAGTTTAAAAAAGCGTGGATACACCAAAGTTAGAGTTGACGGACGCATCTATGATTTGACAGAAGATCTCGTATTGATAAAAACAAATAAACATACGATTGATTTGGTTATTGACCGCATGGTTTTGACAAAAGAGACAGAACGAACTCGACTTTCGACAGATGTTGAACAGGCGCTGCAATTTGGTAATAGTGAAATGAGTGTTTCCATTATTAAAGATGCTTCTTTTGACATTCCTGATAAGCCAAAGGACATGGAAGATGTCCTCTTTTCAGAAAAATTTGCCTGTCCTGTCTGTAATATTTCTCTCCATGAAGTAGAACCCCGTGTCTTTTCTTTCAATACACCACATGGTGCATGTCCAAATTGTGCGGGACTCGGCCGTGTCCTTACTGTTGATCCGGATCTCGTGTTTAATGAAAATCTTTCAATCAATGAAGGAGGAATTATGCCTTTTTACAATATTGGTGACCAGGATACGTGGTTTGCTCGCACCTTTAAAATATTTTGCACGGAAAATGATATACCTCTGAACATACGACTAAAAGAGATAAGTGAAGAGAAAAAACAATTATTGATTACTGGTACAGGCACAAAAGAATACTATGTGGAAGGAGAAAATCGTTGGGGGCATGATACGGCAATCCGCGAACCATTTCATGGAATCGGTGGGGAACTCCGAAAAAAATATAATGAGTCAGATTCTCAATTTCTTCGCAATCAAATTGATAAATTCATGCGGTATGAAACCTGTAGTGACTGTAAAGGCGCACGACTGAAAAAAGAGGCATTATCAATTACTATTGATGGAAAATCTATTGTTGACGTCTCAACCATGTCTATTGAGAAAACACTTACGTTCATTGATGGATTGGAGAAAATCATGTCCGCTCGTGAAGCAGAAATTGGAAAAATGATTCTTCGTGAAATTAGACAACGACTGTCGTTCTTGGTTGATGTCGGACTTGATTATCTGACATTGGCCAGAACAGCATCAACTCTTGCAGGTGGAGAAGCACAACGCATCAGACTTGCCTCTCAAATAGGAAGTGGTTTAACAGGAGTTCTGTATGTGCTCGATGAGCCATCCATTGGACTTCACCAACGCGACAATTCTAAATTAATTGAAACACTCAAAAAACTTCGTGATCTTGGTAATACCGTACTCGTTGTTGAACATGATGAAGATACCATGAAGGCAAGTGATTATATTTTTGATTTTGGTCCAGGAGCAGGAGTTCAGGGTGGAGAAATTGTAGCACAGGGAACCTATGAGGAAATTGCAAAAGATAAACATTCAGTTACTGGTGCGTATGTATC
>DATIGJ010000225.1:0-23717 GCA_035454765.1 Patescibacteria group bacterium | reverse complement strand
AGAAAACTATCTTGAAGCACCGACACTCTTGATAGAATTACATGGAGACAAAGATACGCTTCTTACACAGTTATCCAAAATTAAAACGCTGTGTAATCAGAATCAGACAAGAACATATTACGAGTGCACATCTGCAGAGAAACTAAAATTGTTGTGGCAGTATAGGAGAGCAGCCCGTCCTACGATGGCAATTGTTTTTCCGAACAGAGGAGTACTTTCTGCAGAAGTCGGCGTACCCCTGTCACACATTCCGAAACTCCTCAAAAAAGCTGACGAACTTGGAAAAAAATATCGTTTGGAAACAATTTCTTTCGGACATATGGGTGATGGGAATTTCCACGCATGGGCACTGTATGAACTTGCTAATAAAAACTCATGGGAGAAAGTTGTCAAACTGAATGAATCATTAATCCGCTTCGCGTTAAGCGTCGGCGGGACAACGTCCGGAGAACATGGACTCGGAATAGGCAAAAGAAAATTTTTACCCCTTGAACATCCGACAGGATTACCACTCATGAAACAAATAAAAAAACTCTTTGACCCAAGCGGCATCCTCAATCCTGGAAAAGTTTTTCCTGACTAACGCTTAATAGATATCCAAGATAAACCAATGATTAAGGCAAAAAGGAGCTGTCCCTGCTGTAGCGTCAAAAAATAATGATCAAACGAGCCAAGAATCAAAATCATTGAGAGCAACACAACAAACAAACGGGGAAAAAGAGCCTGTTTTTTTCTTATTAAAGAGAATAACCGCTTGTATGTTTGTGTTAAAAACCAGACAAAGACACCAATCCCTACTATTCCTGTTTCTGACAAGATGAGTAAAAAAATATTATGCACCGGCTGCAAATATGCATGAAGCGGTAGGGGAGTAGCAATCGTTGCAAGCTCCGGAAGAAAATTGCCAAATCCAATTCCAATAATCGGCTGTTGCAAAAACAACTCACCACTTGCACGCATTAAATCTCCCCGTTGAACCAAAGCCTCTTCGGTGAAACTCGTTTGTAAAAATCGGCTACCAAGTGGTGTTGCGACAAGAAAACTGACAAAGAGAATAAGTAGAGCACCCGCTATCAAAAATCTGACAAGCAGTCTTTGGACGTGTCGTAAAAAAACAACTACTAAAAGTCCTGTCCATAAAAGAAATGCGACACGGCTCATGGTGAGAAGCAAAGCGCTTGAGCCAAACAGGAGGGCTACAAACCAAACTGCTTTCTCAACTCGTTTTACTAAAGGCATCGTAAACAATAAGGCAGTCATGACTATCAATAAAAACCCTGCAAGAATATTCGGATGAGAAAACGTCGCATAGGGACGAAGAATCAATTCTCCATTCAGAGAAACATTGGCAATCCCAGGGGTACTGCCAGTAAATAACCGTTCTCCCAACCAATAAAAAATACCACCAAGGGAGCCTTGCTTGATAAACTGTGCTATTGCCAAGCATGACTGTCCGATAACACCTATCCCCAAGACAAACACTATCCGTTTGAGTTGCCCAAGCGTTCTCACTGTCGTCGCTACGTAGTACGCGACAAACGAAAACTCGAGAAGTTTCAGAAGGTGATATGCCCCATTCAAAACGTTTTCTGAGTGAAAAAGGTTAACCGATAAAAAAATTGCTCCTATAATTAAAAATGCAAAGTTAAAAACTTTTAATTTTGCACTATGATTTTGCATTGTGGAATTTGCACTTTGAAGTCTATTGATCAACCAACACACGAATAACAACCCAATGACTATATCCGTCACATACAGAGTGGGGGAAAGATAGTCAACTCTGATCCCCGCGACGATTGCGAAATCCGGCCAAAAATGTTTACCGAGTTGGGTAGGGAGAAGAAGAAGAAGAAGATAAAAAATTACCCGTTCTACTTTCACGACAAACATACCTAGTGTATACTACACAATGATTACCATGTCAAAATCTGGATTTAAGATTAAAATTTTTAGGATTAAAGAGCTGTCTGCCAATAAGTAGGACTCTTAAATCTTATTTCTTAAGTCAACCTTTGTTTAGTTTCGGGGTTTGATGAGAAGCACGCGGTCGCGGCCTTCGCCTGAAGATTCTGAAATAACCTCTTTATCATCCTGCAGAAAAACATGAACAATCCGTCGCTCCCATGACTTCAAATTCATAAGAACCTGCTCTTTATTCTCAGTCAATGCTTTTTCTTTCACCTGCATGGCCAACTTTTCCAGATACTCTGTCCTGTTTTTTCTGTAACCGTCAACCTCGATTGCAATACGAACAAATCTGCCAAGTTTTTTAGCTATCGCAAGAGAAAGAACCAGCTGAAGTGATTCAAGCACTTCGCCGTGATAGCCAATGATAATACCTGTTTCTTTTGTTTCCAACAAGACGTCAAGCATCTCACCGTTTTCAACAAGCGAAAAGTTTGCTTCAACATCAAGCTGATCTAACAAATCAGCAACGACCTGTTCAATGATCTTCTGCTCTTCTTTTGTTGGAATTATTTGTGTATCCATACGTTATTGTTTTCTTCTCAATTTAGCGATCCACGGTTCTAAGTCGCCAAGTCCTGAAACCTTGTATTGCTGTATTATACCTAAAATCGTATACGTATTCCAGTACAAAGATAGTCCGATAAAAAAATGCCAGGAGATAAACCCAACGAAAAAAGGAAGAAAAAGCATAAACTGCTTTTGTACGGCCATCATTGTTTCTTCCTGACTTGGACCTTCATTAGGCTTCTTCTTCACTGGTGCCGCTGTTGGCATCATTTTCATTTGGATAAATTGAAGTCCTCCGGTAATCACAGGAACGAGAAATAATACCACACCAAACGCACCAAACAATTCTGCTGGTGTTTTCCCCAAATGCAAACCAAAAAAGTCAACAGCCCAAGGCTCTGTCAAAGACAAACCTTTAAAAAAGAGGACACTGTTCACGGTTGAAACAACATTATCTGTCATTAAAATTTTAACTAGTGCTGGATACAAACCAAACAACAAAACGACCATCTGAAGAATCATAGGTAGACAGCCAGCAGCCGGATTAAAGCTATGCTCTCGATAGAGAGCCATTGTCGCTTCTTGTTGTCTGCGCATATCACCTTTATGTTTTGTTTTGATTTTATGCATATGCGGCGCAAGCTCCTGCATTTTTTTCGACATTTCAAGTTGTTTTTTATTCATTGGGTGCATCAAAAGCTTCACAAATACTGTCAATAAGATAATTGAAAACCCGAGCGCATAAGGAATATGGAGCCAGGAAAGTGCGTGGTAAAACACGACAAGGATGTTAATTACGGGATTAACAAAAAAAGGTATATCAATAATCTGTATGTTATCCATGTGTTATCGTAACTCCTTTACTAAACGGCTGACAGGACAGTAAGCGAATGAGAGCCATTTTTCCGCCTCTTAAAACCCCATGCTCTTTGATGACGAGCTTCGCATAGGCAGAGCAGGAGACAGCATATCTGCACGCTGTCTGTTGTCCTAATAATTGATGGAGCAGGGGAGAGACAATAATCTGATATCCCGTCAACAACCAAAGTACAAACGATCTCATTGTAAAAGCTGCTTTTCTTTTAGAAAGGCGTACACTCTATTATACATTTCTTCTCGTTTCATTTCCAGTAGTTCACGATTGAGAATAAAAAGCAGATCATGTCCTGTTTGAATTCGTGGCAGCAATTCCTCAATGAGAGATCGAAAGACTCTCCTGATTCGATTTCGTACTGTGGCTCGTTTATCAAGTGTTTTTCTGACAACAAACCCGAAACGACTCGTGGGTAAATTATTGCTTGTATACTTACAGAGAAAGGGGAGAGATGAATAGCTTTGCGCCCTGACTAAACGAACTTTTGCGGGTAAACGGACTTCCTTTGGTAACATGAACTAAACGGTAAGTTTTTTTCTTCCTTGAGCGCGACGTTTTTTTAACACTTGCTTGCCTTTATGGGTTTTCATACGTGACAAAAAACCATGTTTTCTTTTGCGCTTTACCTTCTTTAATTTTAATTCCATTTTTTCCATGCGTGTAGTATAGCAAAAATTTCACCTCATCACAATCAATAAAACACTCTTCGCTCCTTACGATACTCCTTTCATCAGAATACCTCTTGACAAGAAGTTATCCACATTATTAAATGACACGTACCATTATGTCTGAAGAAAATCTCATAACCCTCTGGAACTCAATCCTTGATGAACTCAAACCAACTGTTTCTGATGGAAATTTTAATACGATCCTTAAACCAACGGCGCTGCTTTCACTTGAAGATGATATTGCAACTATTGCCGCAGCCTCGCAGATGATTGCAGGACTTCTCCAGAGTAGATTTCAAATGAAAATAAAAGAATCATTGAAGATACAAACCAAACGGGACGTGGACATTCTTTTTGTTGTCAGAAATATCCCAACGAAACAAATAAAACAAACAAAAAAAGATCAGGGAGCACCACTCTTTGAACAATCGTCTTCTGAAAAGGAAATCAAGCCTTACGCCGGACATCTACCGAGAGTCAGGCCTGACTTTATTTTTACAAATTTTGCCGTTTCAAGTACGAATCAACTTGCGTTTGTTTCAGCGCAACGAGTGGCCGAAAAAATTGGACAGGAATATAATCCCTTATTCATTTACGGCCCTGTTGGTGTAGGAAAGACCCATCTCATGCACGCAATCGCCAATACGGTCTATCAAAAAAATCCTGAAAAAAAAACAATCTATCTGACGAGCGAAGAATTTACCAACGAGGTTGTGGAGGCAATCCGCAACAATGATACCGCCCGAATGAAAAAGAAATTCCGTTCCGCCTATCTCCTAATTATTGATGATATCCAGTTCATTGAGGGAAAAGAAAGAGTACAAGAAGAATTATTTCACACATTTAATATCCTCATTGATAACGGTGCACAAATTTGTCTCACCTCAGACCGTCCACCACAAGAAATAAAAAAGCTTGAAAAGAGACTTTCCTCTCGCTTTGCCGGAGGACTCACTGTTGATATCGGAAAACCTGATTTGGAATTAAAAACCGCAATTTTACAGAAAAAAGCAGAAAAGGCAGGCTTTGAACTCCCGATCGAAGTTGCACTCTTTCTTGCTGAACAAGCGGAGGATACCAGAAGTCTTGAAGGATTACTGCTGCGGGTAACCACACAGGTACAAACAAGAACAAGCGGGATAACCCTGGATCTTGCAAAACAGGCGGTTGGCGCTACAGTAATTGAACGGAAACAACAACTTCACCCTGATGATATTATCAACTACACCTGTGATTACTTTCATGTCAAGCCAACACAACTCAAAGGACCAAAACGTGATGCTTTTCTTGTAAAAGCCAGACAAATTTGCATGTATCTTCTTTATACAGAACTTGGGTTGACGTATATGGATATTGGCAACATGCTGGGTGGTCGGGATCACACAACAATTATGCATGGTGTGGATAAAATAAAGAAAAATGTGGATAACAAAGGTGTTGTACATGGGGATATCTTGGGGATTACCAAATATCTTCGTGGATAACTTCTTAATAAGTCGCCTCCTTGTCTTTTATCACCATTCTTTCCCCAAAAATATCAACAAGATATAAACAATGTCTTAGGCACGAAAAGAAAAAAACATCTTACAGATATGGGATTCTTTCCCTTATCTCTTGCTTTTAAAATTTATATTCTTTGGCCTTAACTATAAAACAATGTAACCACAAAGCGCTCCAACTGTTCATATTATTATAAGTTTATTATTCTTGCTTTTTTCCACTTTTCCCCATATACTACTACAACAACAAAAATAAATATATGAAAGTAACCCTCTTGACCCAAAATTTACAAAAAAAACTTTCCTTTCTTAATCATGCTGTTTCAAATAAAACACAATTACCAATCCTTTTAAATATTCTTCTTGAAACACATAATGGAAAATTGAAAATACATGCAACGGATCTTGAAATTGGTATTGAAACAAGTATTCCGGCAACCATTACAGAAGAAGGAGCGATAACGGTTCCTGCTCGAACCTTTACTGAGTTAATTGCTTCTCTTCCCGATGACGAGGTAACACTGCAAACAAATGAAGAAACGCTTGAGGTACTAAGTAAACGGACGAAAAGTGTTTTTCAAACAACCGCAAAAGAAGAATTTCCGGCGCTCTATCAGGAAAAAGGAGAGAAAATCGCAACACTTCCTGAGGAAGAGATTAAACGGGATTTTTCCTCAGTAGTCTTTGCTGCAAGTACCGATACGACTCGTCCTGCCTTATCTGGTGTTTTGGTGAGAAAAGAGGCAGAAGGCTTCCTGTTGGTCGCTACAGACGGATACCGGTTGTCTCTGAAGCATTACAAAGTAACAAGTAATACTGGAGGCGAAGATGATCACTCATTTATTGTTCCGGCTCGAGTATTTAAAGAGTTGCTCTCCATAAATGAAGAAGAAAGTACGATTGCTATGTATGTCTCTCAAGGCAGCAATCAGATTTTGTTTGAAAAAGGAGAGACGACGCTCGTCGGAAGGTTAATTGAAGCGGAATTTCCTGCCTTCGAAAAGATTATTCCTTCTGATTTTTCAGTGAGTGTCGCCTTTGATAGTGAAGAGATGTATAAAGCTGTCAAAATCTGCTCTATTTTTGCTCGGGATGCAGCAAATATTATCAAATTTTCGTTCCAGAAGGATCACATTATTGTATCTTCTTCGTCATCTTCAGTTGGTGAAAATACCGTAAAAGTTGATGCAAAATTGTCGGGGGAGGAAAATGAAATTGCGTTTAATGCTCGCTACCTACTTGATTTATTTGCAAACATTGAAGGGAAAGAAATGGTGTTTGAAATGACAGGACCGCTGAATGCTGGTGTGTTTAAGCTAAAAGACGATAATTCGTTTCTTCATCTCATCATGCCGATCAGGGTGCAAGGATAATTATTCTTCCCACGTAAGAGGAATCGTTTTTGGGTCAATTTTTTGTGATTGAATAAACTCATTAACAGCTTGTTCGTAGTCAGTTTTGGTGTATGTTTTCCCAGGAAGCGGACGAACGACGTAGGTAACTGATCCGTTGTTGTTTACGTCATAATCGAGCATTGCGTTTTCAAATACATGAGGCAATACTCGGGTGAGAGGGTACTTTTTTCCCCGCTCGGTTATTTCTTGTACAAATTTTTCTCCTTCGGTATCGAAATACTTACTCCATCCAGGTTCAATTTGTGCAATCTGTTCATCTAGTGTTAATTCTTTTAGAGTTAGGGTAATAGTTGTTGTTTGATCGCTTTTGATCGTCACCTTTCTTTTCTCATCAGCATAGCCATCGTTATGAACATCGAGAGTGTATGATCCTACAGGGATATTGGTGATTGTTACCGGAGTGGAGTAGGCATGATTGTTGTAACTGAAAATAAATCCAGTTTTTGTCGGAGCAGTTACCTGAAGCGTTCCATATGTTTTGTTTGTGGAAGCGATTGTTGGACTGGCGAAAGTTTTTTGTGGTTGATTGGTCGATGTTGCCGTGTTGCTTACGGAAGTGGAGAGAATGATGAGAAGAAAAAAGATGAAGATAAGAAATAAACTCCCAAAGATGAGATAGAGTCTTTTATAAAGAGTAATATGAGTTACTATTTTTTGTATGATTACTTGATAGACCATAATTGTTTATCTATAAATCACCCATTGTGCTTTATTGGATGCGGTAATTTGTCCTTCGGACGCTTCAGTGATATGTCTCCCGTCAGGGTCATTAATCGCATATTTTCCATTAGATAGTTTACCGGTCACGACAACAAAATGTCCCTCGCTTGTAAAAAGGCCTCTCCCATGGGATTGAATAATTGGTATACCGAGTGATAGATATGTTTTTGCCTCGTTCCAGGAAATTGCTTTACCCCGGAGTCCATAGAGAGGAGGCATGCCTGTCATGGCTGCCCAGGCTGTACCATTGCCACAAGGCCTCCATCCGTTAGCTACAGCCTTTTGTGATGTTTCTGGAGGTAAAACTTCTCGTCCGAGATGATAAGAAATGACCATGGCAAGAGAGGTTGATCCACATGCACTTGAAGCCAACGTTGATCCATCCCCGCAATTTCCATAAGGAATACGTCCCCATCGGGAATCCCATTGTTTATAGAGGGGAACTCTTGCTAATGTAGCACATCCAGCCGGAAGTGTATCATTTTCATCAGGAGTGCCGTAGTTTGTTACCCAGCAGTTTGTTGTAGTATCTGCGGCAGAGATAGGTTGGGGCGAAAAAATAAAAAAGATAATACCTATAAAGAGGAAAGTAAGAGTCTTTTGAGCGTTATGTAAAGCGATATATTTTATAGGCAATCTTATCATATTTATCAAGGCGCAAGGGTAATCGTTGATCAATGATACTTGAAATTATTTATTAATAATATCTTCTCCATATTTTTGCAAATATTCTTGTACTCCTGAAAGAACGAATGTATGAAGCTCCAAAACACGGTTGGTTTTAGGATTGGCTATAAAAGCAGTACCTTTATTGGCATAAAAATAAGTTTGCGCATCATTTCCATAAAAATGCGATCCTTTAAATATATTTGTAGGTTGTCCCCAGAATTCTAGATATTCAGTAAGAAGAACAGGATCACCTGTTTGTTCAATAACCATTCGTTGAAAGATTAGGTCTTCAGCCTCTCCTTTCACAATTGTGATATTGGGACGCTTAGAATTTGATGATTGAAAAGCATATCTTACCAAGCCATCAGATAACGACTCTTTTTTTTGAAGCAAAGGATCACTTTCATAGAGGGATATTTTGCCATGTACATTGGAGCTACCATCTTCTTGTTGTTCCTGCGGAAATGGAGACGTTTGTGTCGTGGGTTGATTATCTCCAGCTGCTGTGGTCGGGATAGGAAGATTCTGTCCTGCTTGAGGAGATTGTGGAGATAAAACAGAAAAAAACAATATAACAATAAAGAAAAGAACAAAAAGAACAAGCGGAATAAGAGGGATGAGTACCCTTTTATTTTCTAAAAATAATGATTTGTATTTTGAAAAGAAAATATTCATTTAATAATTCGGCCATTTATTTAAAATCACCTGTGGGTTACCCCATTCTCCGCCTTGAGGGTAGTGCGAGAGTGGAGGTGATATCTGGTAATGTAGATGATCTCTGCTGCCACCCAGACTGCCTGTGCTTGCTATATAGCCTATTAGTTGTCCTCTGGATACAGGTGTACCCACAGGTATAGTGGAAGCCTGATCCATGTGTAAACCTAAATGATATCTACCGTTTTTATCCCTTATTGTGTAAGAGTAACCGCCGGTGCCTCCTGATCCTTTATGAATCAGTACACCATCTTCAAGAGCTCTGATTTCTCTTCTGTAAGGGGTAAGCAGATCGACCCCTTCGTGTCCTTCAGGAAAAGGACCTGTGTAAATACAGCAGCCCTCGGGCCAATAAGTTACAGGTTTATCAAGTGGTCCTACCATAAACTCAAAAGCGCATGCTGATCCCGGGCTATTTGTCATACACGGAATTCTTCCTCTGTCGCATGATTCAGGAACAGGAAAATCATCTGGTGGTGTACCAAAATCTGTCAGCCAGCAGTTTATGGCGGTCTCAGCGGCAAAGCTTGATTGGGCAGAAAGAGTAGACAAACAAATCAATACAAAAAAGAAGGAGAAAACAAACAAGAAAGTTTTATCAAGCATAGGTTTTAGTATAAATCTTTTCATTTGGTCACTCTACGGCAGCACTTCCACTTGCAGGAACAACACTGCCGGAAACAACATGTGGAAGTCGTGAGTTGTTTTGTACGCTTGTAACTTTATACCGTATGTTAAACGAGGTGTTTAGTGGTGATGTTGTCTTATCATTTGTCCGTGCACTCCAATAGATAACAGTGCTTGCTGAACCACAGGTGTTATTACAAGTAACTGTTTGGGTAGCAGAGTCGAATGTCGTTCCTGGAGGACGAATGGCGGTTAATCGTATATCTTGAAAAGGTTCAGGGTAAGAGACCGTAATTGTGTAGGTAAGGAAAGTTCCTGGTGCGGGAGGAGTATTTGTGTGCGGGGGGCCGGTTTGAGTAATTGAAAGGAGGCTTTCTGTTGCGGCTGCGAGCTCCAGATCATGTGCTTGATTTTGACCGCCGCTGTTTGTAATGACAGAGAAGACAAAGACAAGCATAAATATAAGAAAGATCCAGATTCCTCCGACGATCATTCCGATTTTTTGAGTTGCTTTCCCAATAGATTTTCCAACATCTGAAAACGTTGAGGCGAGTTTATTCCATTGCCCTTTCGCTAATTGCGCAGCTTTACTTGCAGCAAATTTAACTCCTTTTTCTGCGACTTGTGTTGCCGCTTCTGCGGCTAAATTACCTACAACAGGCGCTGCTGACCCTGCAGTTTGGGCGCCAGCACGGACTGCTGCTTTCCCTGCTTGTTTTGCGCCTTCTTGTGCGAGTTTCTTCCCTACTTTTTGGACACCTTTTTTAGCCAAATCTGCGCCTTTTTTCTTTAACCGGTTTTTTGTATTTTTCCAGGCTTGGGCACGGGCTTGTTTACCCTTTTTTCCTGTTAGTTTTTTTACACCTTTTTTTAAAGATTGTGCGTTGTTTTGTGGTGTTCCGGTACGTTGTTGTCCAGAGGGATTGGAATCACCTTGTTCAGGAGTATCGCCTAGCCCTTCATCTTCTAGATCCTCGTCTTCCTCGTTCGGAGCGGGTCTTCGGTTTTCCTCGTCCATAGTTTTATCCTAGCAGAATTATTCTTTTGGGGGAACAGCTTCTGTTTCCTCGAGAGTTTCTTTTTGTTTTGCAAGTTCTCGTTGTTCAAGAACCTCTTTTGGGTTTGACGTGATTAATTCGTGTTCAAACGGTGCGGCAAAGACCTTAATCGCCACATGATTTTGTCCTGCGAAAAAGAGTCCTTCGCCGACATCTGCTGAGAGAAGAAGAGATTTTTCTCCTTCTGAAAGAAAGAACGTCTCGCCGATCGTTTCGACTTCGGCAGTTCCCTGCTTGAGAAGAATTTGAATTGATGAGTTGGTCAGAACGGCTTTACCATAATCTGTTCCTAAGAAATCTTCCACATCCTGTGTTGCTGTTGTCAGTCCCAGATAATATTTTCGTGCGCGTTTTGCGATCGAGAAAACAAAGGAGGCAGAATCTTCGTATTGCATCATATACCAGCCTTCATCGAGAACCAACACGCGTTTTTTAAGTGATTTTTTGACCTTGGTCCAGACAAAATCAAGGATGATGTGCATGGCCACGGGACGTAATTCTTCTTCAAGATTTTGGATAGAGAAGACGGTAAGAGGATTGGTAATGTCGAAATTTGATTGGTTGTTAAAAATTCCGGCAGCTGAGCCTTTAATAAATTTTTCAAGACGAAAAGCGACATCTCTTGCTGCGGCATTTTCCATGCCCATCAATGTTTTGTACAGATCTTCCAAAAGTGGTGGAGTCTTTTTTTGAGTGGCAGGGTCAGTCGTAATACCTTTTTGTCGGTAGGTTTCAATAATCGCGTTATCTAACAGCGCCTCTTGTTCGGGAGTGAGTTCACCCGTGATAATTTTGAGAAGTCCATGAAGGGAGAGGGCTTTTAACCCAAGTTCATTTTCACCTTCCTCATAGATTTGTGACATATCAAAGGGATTAATTTTGATTTTGGCGTTCGATGAAAAATCAACGACGTCACCTCCCAGTGCCTGGACAAGTTTCTCATATTCTCCTTCAGGATCAATCACAATTACTTCGGCGCCCAGCATAAATTGTCGGGCGATTTCCAGTTTGATTGCATAAGATTTTCCTGAACCGGATTTTCCCAAGACAACTTCATTGGCATTTTCCAGAGAGAACCGGTCGAAAATAATAAGAGAGCCGTTTTGTTCGTTTACTCCATACATGACTCCTTTATTTTGCGTGAGGACAGAAGACGTAAAAGGAAAGGTTGATGCAAGGGAAGTCGTATCCATATTGCGGGTAATATAGAGTTTATCCTGTCCCAATGGGAGTGTTGTTTTGAAGCCTTCTTCCATTTGGAGTGTTGCGGTTTTTCCGGAGAGGAGGAGACTTGCAAGGGTGGTTTGGAATTCTTTCACCGTCTGTTGGAGTTTTTGCGGATTGGGATCGGAGAGGGTGATATAAAATCCGAACTGGAAAAATCGTTCAATGCCTTTGGCAAGTTCTTCCTGAAGTCCGAGTGCGTCTTCAAGGGCTGCTTCCACTGTCGGATCGGCTGAGCGACCTTGTTCTTCTTCTGAGGCAATGGTAGCCTGCATTTCTGCAATTTTTCTTTTTAAATCCGAAAGGATATTGGCGGAGGAAGTTGGATAGCAAAACATGGAAATATTCATCGTGTGATCATAATCAACAATGCCCTGGAGCCATCCTGGGGAGACATATCGTGGATAGCCTGCAATAAAAAGGGTGGTGTAGTAGGCTTCGCCAACTCGTATATAACGAAAATCCACTTCAACCGAAGAGGGGGCAATAATATCAACAAGAGAACTCGTTCCTTTCTGGAAGGAAGTGTAGGCATCTTTTGTTTCGTTTGTCTGAAGCGTTGGTGTTTTTGCTGCAGGTTGATCGTTGGATTTTTTTCGTTTACCAAACGGGAAATTCATGGTTGTTCGCCTCCTTTGCTTACCGTCGTTGTCATGATGCCTCCATGGTTATCAAACTCAATAGGATGCCCATCATTATAGAGATCATAAAAAAGTTCCATAAGATCTTCTTTTTCGAGTACTTTTGCGGAGACAGAAAATCGCTGGAGTTGGTTGATTATATTAGTTGCTTTTATCTCAAGGCCATGTCGTGCTTTTTGTGCAAATGTCTCGAGCTGTGATTTATTATTGAGTTGCATTTGAGAAACAGCACTTGTTCCTCCTTCAAGTGCAGAATAGGAAAGGACGACATAAAATGCTTTATTTAAAACCGTATTGACGGTAACCATTTCTTGAACAAAGGAATAATAATATTCGATATATCCCTTAAGTTGCGGGTTGGTTGTTTTGGTAATGATATTTTCCAGCTCTTTGAGATACGAGGTAATATCCATGCGTTTATTACGAATGACTATTTGGATAGGGAATGAAAGAGAATTAAGAAGACTTGCGTAGGCACCAATTCTTACTGTTTGTTCTTTGTGAGAAAGGAGGGGAAAATTATTTGCGGTAAGTTCAATAATCATACACGCGTTGCCTCCGGTAAGAAGAACCGTATTGCCCATTATATCAACGATTTCGGTAAATTTTTGTGTTGATGCTTGTGTTTTTGGGGCAGTGCTTTTCATAGTTAATTAAAGAGTTGCTTGCGCAACTCTTCTCGTGCATCATGAGAAATGATTTCAATAGGAAGTAAAATTTGGTTGGTTGCATGAAGTTGAATAATATCAAAAGTGTTTTGTTTTTTGGGATCTTCAAGCTCAACAGTATACTCTCCTGGAGCGAGTGGTGTCGCAGATGCAAATTGTCCGAGTGCATTTGTTTTGAAAGCTCGGACAGGGTTGCCTTGAATATCTTTTACCTCAACGAGCATGTTTGGAAGCACATTTCCCCGAGGGTCTTTTACGATACCGGCAATAACGTTTGCTGTATCAGGAACGTGCGGAAGGCCTGTTTTTTGAGCAACAGCCTGTGGTAATGGTCTGACAGGCGATTGTTCCCCTGGAGTCGTCGTAGGAGAGGCAGGAGGGGTTTGTATAGGTGCTCCTTGTTGTGGTGAAGCAGGAGTCGTCATCGAACTCGCGGTAGGAGTTGCTGGCTGTTTTTGAACAGCGAGTTGTTTTTGGAGATGTTGTAATTGTTGTTCGAGTTGTTCTCGTTGAAAGTGGAGTTCGTTGACTTGTCGTTCAAGCGCTGACACTTTTTGTGTTGCAACTGATGATGCGTGCAGTATTTCTTGAGGAGTAAGAATTTTTTTTGTTTCGTTGAGTTGTTTTGCGAGCAATGCTTCTTGCGCTGCGAGATTATCTGCTGTTTGTATTATTGCTTGCTGAGGATTAGCAATAGGAGGGCTTACTGCTGTCGTTGCAACAGTTTGTTGAACTGTCGTAACAACAGGTTGAGGAGGTGCTACCGATTGCGTTTTTTGTTGTTGTATTGGTGGTTGTGTTTGCTTTACGGGATCTCTCGTAACTGGAGAGGGCGTTGGTGATTGTGGAGTAGAGAAGAGTTGTCCTGTTTTTTGATAGACAAATTGATTGGGAGCAAATAACGCTTTGATGAAATTCGCAAGCATTATGTCAATGGGGCGACCTTCAATAGGGACAAACGCGAGAATCAGTCCTCCGGCACCAAAAAGCGGGATAAAAAACGTTTTGATGATGAATCCAAGGCCACCGGAAAGAGGCAAATAATAAAGAATAATTGCCAAAATAACGCCAATCAGGATATAAGCGAATTGTTTGACGGTCATGCTGCCGATTAGTTTGAACTGAAATCCGGTAACGTCTTGTGGAATTGGATGATTCTCCATATCTCTGTCAAACAGTGTATAACGTGAAAATTCTGTTTGCAACCATAACAAAATAGGTCAGCAGTTGAGGCTAATCGTGAAAAGAAAAAGGATGATTATCTGCAGCCGGTCGTTATTTTATTGATATCAGTGATGCAGTTTGTTGTCCCCGTGACATAGCCGATAAAGAACACAATAGCATAGGAGGAGAGAACCACAATCAGCCCGATAATTCCATAGGTAATCATGGATCTGGCGCCTTGTACCTGCTTTGCGTCTCCTCCCGAAATAACCAGTCGTATTCCTGCCCAGACAATAATAAACAAAGCCGTAATGCCGGAAAAAAGAAGAAACGCGTTAGCTCCATTCAGCACAGCATAGGGAAGACAGTTTAATGTTGCAACGCCGTTTTTGAAACAATTTCCTGTGTTCAAACTTACCGATCCTGGAGCTTGAGCACTAACTATGTCCGGTGTTGCAAAAAAGACAAATACAAAAAGGAATAACAAAAAGATATATTTCATTAGTGTTAGCCTAACAAATATTGCTATACAAAAGCAACTAGAAGGTTAGATTAGGAAGTTGGAGATTGGTTAATGAAATATTGAAGAAGCCGAGAATAATGGTAATAATAAAGAAGGCGAGAAGAGCGACAACGAGTCCGATAATTGAGGCAATAATGGTATTGCGTGCACTTTCTACCTTTGATTTGTCACCGCCTGAGGTAATCCATTTGATACCACCAAAGATAAGAAAGAATAAAGAGATAATGGCAGCAACAACAAGAAGAATCGTTACGATTGATGAAAGCAACGAACCGATTTTATTTGCAGAATAATTACACAAGCCGTTAAATTGACTATTGGTTGGACAAGGATTCACATTTACCGGTGCTGCCCATGCAGGAAGTGCAAGACTTGCATAAATGAATAAAGACAGAAGTGCTCCGGAAGCTGCTGTTGAAAGTTTTTTCATTGATATATTGATCATAGAGTATTTTTTTAAATCTTGTCAATCCCCAAAAGTTATAAAGGCTTAAGGAGATTTATTTGGAAGAAGTAGCCGATGAGATTGATAATGCCGGTCGCAGAAAGGATGATGATGAGTCCGATGATAGCCCAGGTCAGTCGGCCTCTCGCACTTGCCAATTTTTGTTTGTCGCCACTTGAGGTGATCCATCCCAGGCCAGCCCAGACGATATAAATTACCATCAGAAAAATTCCGGCAAGAATAAAAATGGTCAAGGTATTACTAATATAAATTTGCAGATTGGTGAAGCCTCCTTCAGGAACGTCAGTAGGTACATTGATCCGTTGGCCTCCAAAGGTAAGTGCGAGTTCCATAGTGTTAGCGTACTATGACTATGGAAGAAAAACAAGTCTTTAACTAACAAATGTGAATCCACGTCCTTTTACTGTTTGCAGATGGGTCGGATTATTTGTATCCTCCTCGATTTTGCGGCGAAGCCGGAAAATAAGCTGGTCAATCGCCTGATCCGTAATGCCTGCAGTTGACTTATTGTCTCCCCAGACAGCGTCAATTAACTCTTCCCGTTCTACCACGCGTTCAGGGTTCTGTGCAAAAAATCGAAGTAAACGAAATTCAGAAGCTGTTAGTTGATCCGAGAGTAAATCATCACCCATTTTAATACTGTTTGTTGCTTCATCGTAGACGATTTGGCCGTGTGTTTTTTGTGCATCGTCGTTGGAATCTTTGAAAAATGCCGCAAGTAACGGAATTTGTACGGTTCCATCTTTGATGAGTCCTGAATCAATCAGATACATCTCTGTTGCACCCCTTCCTGTTTTTAGGGCTGTTTGTTCAGCAGGTGTTAATGAAAACATGATTTCCCGAAGCGCAGCCTGCATGGTTTGTTGTTCCAGTAAGAATGATGCAAGATGTTGTGGAGTGCCGTGTGTCAAAACTGACTCAATAGCAAGTTTAACCAATTTGCCGATACCGCCGGTGAGTATGAAGATCTCATTCAACACGTCTTTTTCTACGCGTTTGCGGGTTATCTTTTCTATATAACCGACACGAAAGCGTGTCGTTATCGAATCGAAAGGACGCAGATAAATCGTGTTGCCTCCGACGAATTCATAAAAGTCGGAAAGGATTGCAGGTTCCAGTGCCATTTCAAGGGGACGGTACAGCGAAAAAACAACAGAAAATTTATATTTTGCGCGGTTGCGAAGTGCACGAAGATTGGCAAAAAACTCTGCGGTGACTGCAGGAATATATTCTTCAAACCGGTCAAATAAAAAAACGACCGTAATTTGTCTGTCTCTGCAGAGATAATCAATCGCTTCCTTAAATCCTTGAAATAATACCAGTTCATCTTGGAATTTGAGATGCTCTCTGAAGATGTCTCCTACGGCCTGGTTATCTTCCATTTTTTTCTCTTCGCGCAGCGATTCGGTCAGATCAAGAAAAAGGAGTTTCATGACATCAAACAGCGGGCGACTACGTATTTCTGCAAAATTTACGGAGACGAAATGATAGGTTTGGTTATTTGTGCCAAAATGTTTTTGTCGAATTGTTTTATTGTTGATGAGTAGACTGAGCACAGTTGCTCTACCAACGCCTGGAATACCAAGTAACTGACAACTACTGCCTTTTTGCACAAAGGATGCGATTGCTGCAATTTCTTCTTCACGGGCGGTATCGGGGTAGTGAGATTCAAACGATGCAGCATCCATATAGTAGTCATTGTACTGTGTCCGAGTTCTTTGTTCAACCTTCTTATCATTATTTTTATAATCTTTTTGTCAGTGCAATATAAAGCAGCAGGCGATGGGATTGTGTAAGATGGCAAACAACGATATGATAGAAAGGAGAAAATAATTATGGCAGATGGACCGGCACAAACACCAGAAGTAGGCGGCACACCACCCGAAAGAGGAAGGAGTGACCCTCATTCCGTTGATCCTCGTCCGGCGGGACGTCGGGGGCAACAAGGACCACGAAGCAGATATACGTTCATGACAGAAGAAGCAGTTGTCTCGCAGGAGGAGGTAATGAAGCTTCTTGATCAGGTTGAAGAAGCAGTTGCCGGTGATACTAGTCTTTCTTTACATAAATCATGGCGGCAAGTGGAGCAAGAAGCAGTGGAAGAAGCACCGGATAAATCTGCTGAAAGAGCGTTTGATGAGGCAATCATCCGCTTTGGTGTCCGTGCACAGCAGGCAGGAGGATCTCTTTTGAAATGGAAGCCTGAATGGTTGCGGGAAACATATGAAACATGGAGCAAGCCCAAGCATGAGTTGACGCCCAAGCAGGAAGAAATGCGGCGGGATATTCTGGAATTGATCAAGATTACCGTCAATGAACGGGAGCGAATTGCCGCACAACAGCGTGCAGAGGGTGATCCGACAGCGCCACGAGCAGGAGAGTTGTATGGGCAGGTCATTCTGGGAGAACCGATCACGCCACAGCCGGTACAGGTTATCGAACCAGATGTGGATCGAATGCGTCGAGAGGCCGAGGAAGCCCGTGCGCGTACTACGGAAGAGGCTGCCAAATATGAAGAATTGACACGAACGGAGAGGGAAGAAGCTGAGCGTCTCTCCACGATAGACCCGAAACCAGTTGAGGAGCCCGAAATTGTTGTTGAAAGAGAGCCAGGAGAAAGGAATGGGAAAACAATGCAGGAGCAGCTTGCAGAAGAGAATAGAGCATGGAGAGCTTCGCATGACACTGAAGAGAGGAAAAAAGAGATAGAAAGATATAAGGCAGAACGCAAAAGACAAATAGAATCAGGACGTTTGAATCATCTTGCAGCGGAGGGAGCAGCTTATATGGCTGATGTTGATCCTGCTGATCCGCAATTTGCGGAAATCCAGGCGAAAAGACTCCATGAGATGGCGCGATTAGAGAGCGGACGTGCAGTGCCAGGGACATTTGGAGAAACGATGCCTGTTGTAGAGTCAGAACGAAGACTGGGACAAGGAGAGATTGATTATTTTGTAAAGAAGGATGAATTGTTGGATATGTTAAAAGAAAACCGTAATGGATGGGAAAAATATGGGTGGTCAGCGGATGAGGTACGCATTGCTCGCGAATTGCTTAAATTTAATGATTTGCAACCTGATCAGGCTGAGAATTTCCTGGCAGCAATTGTGCTTCATGGGTATAGTGCAGAGGATGTACAACAGTATTTGGTAAAGAAATCAGATGATTCAGGAAATGCTGTTATGTATCTTTTGGAGAGAACAAATCTTGCGAAGAATGACGAAGACGTTTTAGATATGTTTTATCCGACAACTGAAGCAAAGGCAGATTATATTTATCGGATGACCTCAAATCAACCAACCAGCTTTGAGGATCTTGCATTTCAGATGATGTCGGACGCGAGAACTCATACGGTGTTTAAACGGGGACGCGGTCACGAGTTATCGCTTATAAAAAATGTGGTATTTGAAGAAACGGATGGACAGGGTAATAAACGGTTCAATTTTGAAGAGCGAGTTAATATAGATTCAATGTTTAAATGGTTTAATTATAGTGCTATGGAGGCTCATGGTAATCACACCACCTCACCTATTGACTTTGAGCAACAGGTCGAAGTAAAAAAATCAGGATACAGTGTTCCGTTGACGGTTTATGAAATGATGCTCGGACGTAAAGGCAAAATGTTTGAAGGTAAATACGACAAGAAAAATTTTGGTTGGGTAGCAGATTATTTCGAACTCCAGGCAAACGTTCTCTCGGAGAGTCGCAATAGCGGTATTCAAATGCAGCAGGTCATGGGAGATAAAAAACAACTCGAAGAATATCGGATGAAAGAACTTGTTAACAATAATTTTGCAAGAAATGTGGGGGGAACAAGTATGATGGAGTCATATCTGAAATTTAGTGAGATAGGTGGTCGAAGGGAAATCGGCGACAGAAAAGTGGGTGCACTCATAAACATGATTTATCTCTCTTATAGTAATTTGGCAGATGCTGAAAAACTGGCACAAACAATGGGATTTGAACGAGGTATAGATGATCCTCAATTTAAAGAAATGTTTTCTTTGAAACATTTGCGGGAAGTAAGAAATGGGATGGTTAAATCGCGAAGGGAAACATCAGACAGAAAGGATGTCCGTGATGAGCCAGAGGTCTGGTTGGATCTTGGTGATGGCCCGCTTGGCCGTGATGCAGAAATTAACGGGATCAAGATTAGGGATCTGTTTGCTGATAATGAACAAGGGACGCTCCGATTGGGAGATCAGCCGCCGAGGGGGAAGGACGAAACACAAGAGGCGTATGATAAGCGAATGGCGCCATACAGAGAGAAGTTTATGAAATTTTTTAACTTTTTCACGCATGTGACACCGAGTGAACGATTTCAGGATTTGATTAAGGGTGTGATTATTGATCGAGCATCAAGTTTTATTGGTATCAGAGGGAAACAAAATGGACTGGGGATTCCCAATACCGGAGACTATGCGGATATGGTTGCTGAAGGATTGACATACCGACTCGGAATATATTCAGTGCTTGATATCGGGATGTCTGGAAGGACCGAAGAGGCAAAGCCCAATGCGAGATATCTACAGGATCGCGGCAGAAAAGACGCACACGCAGGAAATATCTATCAACTGGGGTTTATGCCGCAAAATCTCATGACTCCAGAAGCGTTGGTGGTGAGCGTGAAGCGGATTGATCCGCGAACAGGCAAGCCCATGAATATTCAGAATGCGTTGGAAGCGGCGCATGAGGAACGGTTGCGAATGGAGCGGTATTTAAATGGGCAGATTGAAGCCTGGAGAGAACAAAAAACTGTGGCAGGAGTGGAAGGGTATGTAAGTTATAAAGAAGCTTTAGAGGCAAAAAAAGAAGCGTTGCGTAAAGGAGTACACAAAGAGAAAAGAGGAGAAACGTCAAGAGAAAGAGAAGCGAGAGAGGATGATATTAAAAAAGACGCGAAAAAAGAAGTGGAGTGGGATTACAGGGATTGGCTGTTTCAGCATGACCAACAGATCATCGGTGAAGAGACAGCAGATGGGAAAAGACTGGGTGGCTATCTGCATGAGTATGATCAGGCTGCCGCAGGTTTGGCTTTTGACAAGCATGTTGAGCGCAATTATTTGCAGGATTTCTGGCAAAAGGGGTGGACCATGGATCAATTTTACACTGGCGGAAAAAGACTCAATTTTGCTGATTATGTGCATATGGACTCCTACGGCGGCGCGACGATTGACATGGATAAGTGGGTTGCAGATTCTGCAAAATTTTTTAATACCATGAGGAAGTTTTTGACAGGTACCAAATTTAGTCTTGCTACGCCCATCCGCCAATGGAATGATGAAATATGTCAATATGAGACAGTTGCGCTTGGAGAGGCTGTGCTTGGCAAACAGGTATTAAATCACTTATTGAAAAATCCAGAGTACTGGCAGGTGAAATATGATGAACATGGTGATCGCTATACAGAAGTTAATTGGGATGCCTTAGATGCGTTAAATAAGAAAGGGGAGCTTGCGAAATGGATGGAAATGGGGTTTATTACCGGACAAATGCTTTTGTATACTGAGCGGGCTGAGTGGAATCTTAATCCACGATATAACTATCAGATAAAAGCTGCGATTGTTCAGGCACTGAAGCATTTGCCAGGGGATATTTTTTTCCTTGATCCGAATGATGCACGAGGAACTGATGCAAAAAACTATTTCCCAGAGGAGATGCTGGATTGGTTCCGTGAGGCGTCAGGGACAAAACATATGTTTTGGACGGAAGCATTGGCAAATCTATTTAGTGGTGCACCAGGGAAAAAGGCCGGACTCCTCTCAGGTCTTGGTGCAATGTTCTCCCAGATTGGCAAAGCAATCTCGATCCACTAATCCCTCCTTTTTACTTTAGGTTATTTATGGCGTCCTCGGCGGAGGCGGTGGTGGCGGAACTGGTGGAGTACCTCCTCCCGTTCCTCTCGGAGTACCAGTTGTGCCTGTTGTGCCTCCCCCTGGTCTCCCTGTTCCTCCGGAAGCAAGTTGTGTTTGATCCATATGTTGCATTCGTGCATCAACGAATGATTCTAATCTGGCAAGATCTTGTTGTCCGAGGTCTTGGACCTCAGTTGCCGAGCTTGCCGAGAGATGTTGGTTTGTTCCATGTTGTTGATCCCAGGCGGCTAAGACCGCAGTTCGTTGTGTCGGTAAGGTGATTTTTGAAAGGTATGCTCGTGCTGTTTGTCCCGGTGTGACAGGGATGTGTTGTCGTTGGCCGCCGATGGTGAGATTAATTGAGATTGGTTGGGGTGGTTGATTGCCACCTGTGCCGCCACTTGTTCCCCCGCCAGATTGTTGCGTTCCTGTTGCTCTTGCTGGTGGTTCCTTGAGAGTGTATCCTTGCTGTGATAGTCCTTGCAAGAATAATTGTTCGTGTCCGTTTCGCCCGGATGGCCCCAACTGCCCGGCAAGTTTTTGTTCATGCTCGGAGGAGAAGAGTTCGTTCTCTTTATATCCTTTCAGTTGCTTTACCTCCTGTTCTGTATATGCACGTGATTCTCCTGCTTTAAGAAGTTTGTCAATCTCGGGTGCAGCTCTCTCTCGGTGTTCTCTGAGCTCTTGAGTAACGTGGTCACCTCGTGCTAATTCAGCATTTGTCGCATATCCACGATTTGCACGCATATTTGTTTTTCGCTCATCACTTTCTCTCATGAATTTCTTCCATCCGGATTCTTTGCTTGGATCAACGCCAGGGCCAAGTATTCCGGTTGGGCCGAGAACTGCACGTTTAAATCTGCCTTTTACTTGTTGGGCGCCGATAGCAAGGGCAGATTCAGCAGCTCCAGTTGTTGGATTGACGCGATAAGCGCCTTCCCATGCTTTCTTTCCGAGTGCACCCGGTGCGCGTCGTCCTGCCTGGAAGGTTTGCACAGCACCCTGGAATGCCTTTGATGGAGGAACACCCAACTTTTCGCGAAGCGTGTCCAAAATTGATGGTGTCGCAAGGAGAATCGCAAAGGCGATCAAGCCACCGAGATATCCTGATTCGGGATCACCAACGAGTGGAGGAACATAAATATCGTTAACATTTCCATTAAATTTGTCTGTTAATACTCGTGCGAAAACAATTAAAAAGGCAGTGGCAGGAAATACTGCCAAGTTGGCAAATAAAACGCGTATCCATTTTTCAAATCCTAAAGGTTTTTTAGGGAGAAGTCCCATGACAATCCATAATGGGCCAAGTATGACATACAAAAATGTCATCGCATATGCTTTGAGGAGTGAGATCCAGATACGAAATAACGAGATAAATACAATAATAAGTGCCGTAAGTATCCATGCAACGGAGGAAATCCATCGAATCCAATATTGTAATCCTAACTGTGTCCCACAAAGTATCCAGTGACCAGGATTAACGGTGTCCCAAAGAGCATCCAAAAATCTTGTAACAGGGTTGCTTCCTTGTCCGCCAATTTCGCATTGGTTTTGTCCATTAAAGAGAAAATCACTGAGTAAATCTGTTTGAATGACAGCGATTGACCAACCAACATGACCACTTAAATCAAGTATCCCACCAGTTCCACAGCCAGGATCCATGAAAACCTCGTTTACAAAAACAAAGGGGTTTTCGAGAATATTTTCTGTTGCTGCATTACTCAGTTTATTGCCATCACAACCGATAGCCGAATTAGCACCCGTTGTTGTATCAGTCAGTTTATTAATACCCATATAGGTTGTTGTCCACATAACATCAATCATGAGGCCTGCCAAGGCATAGGAAAATGTAATTAAGATGATACAAATAATGACCCGTGGGATTTGATTTTGTACGGTCATAACAGTTCGTGGGTCAATATGCAGGCGCAGCATGACCCCGATACCGATAAAAATAAATGCAACGATGAGGATGAAATATGCGACATCCCGTGTTGCTGTCCAGAGTCCCAAAACGGGGAGTAACCCATCAAATCCTGTTGCAGGTGCTGCCATTGCTGGTTTGACAAGGCCGAAATTACTCGACATATATCTGACGTATTCTTGTGATCCTGCAACAGGGCTGAACATTGCTGCAAGAGAATGGTTCAGCATGCCCATAGCGCCGCCGATTGGTAATTGTTGGTATGCTTCAGGGGGAGCATATCCAAGCTGTCCAGTTGTGAGATCAATGCCGAGACAGGAATGTGTCGGATTCGTAAAATCAATGCCTGTGAGTTGGCATTGGACAGCAAGCATTAACTCGATAAACAGTGCTTGGACATATGTGTGCTGATCGTATGGAACGTCTTCAGCGAGATTTGGTTTTACAGGTGATTGAGAGGAAGGAAGTGGAATGTAGTTTTCCGTTTGTGCAACAACCTGTTGAGGAAAAGAAAAAGAGAACCCGACAACAAG
>DATIGJ010000224.1:0-4987 GCA_035454765.1 Patescibacteria group bacterium | reverse complement strand
TGTCACAGATGGTTCTGCAGTCGGCGTCGCAGTAGGCTCTGAAAGAACAGGTAATTTAATATCAGTAAGTTTCTTGGTATCAAATCCTGAAAGGAAATAGGATCCTCCCGCGATGATCGCAAGACCTACTGCAAAAGCAATCAACGCAACAAAAATAAAGAATCCAAACGAACTTTTCTTCTTGGGTGCCAAGACTTCTTCACGGGTAAAACTGCCATATTTCGTAAATTTCTCTTCTGCACTCTCCTTCTCTTCTTTGTCAGCAGTAGCTTTAGCGGAGGAAGATTCTTCTTCTGGATCGTCTGCCTCTTGTTTATCCATTTCCTTCTCTTCTTCCTTATCAGCAACTTCTCTTTCTGAATTGCCTTGCGAAGCATTGCGGGCAGGTTCTTTTTCTTCTTTGTCCTCAGACTCTTCTTCTCGATCGTCTTCGTCTTCTTCGTCCTTTTGTTCTTCTTCTGTGGATTCCTCACTCAAATGTACTTCCAGTGGTTCTTCCTCCCGTTCTTCTTCATCAAGATCTTGTTTTTTTACCTCTTCTTTTACGCTCTCTTCATCCCTTACGTGAGTTTTTTCTTCAATTAATTTTTTTATTTCTTTTACTTCGTCAGAATTTATATCAGCCTCAGCAATTTCTTTTACATCAAGTTCTTTTTCAACAGGATGTGAGGCTGTTTTTGATTTTCCGAACTTAACTGGTTTGGCTCGTTTCTTCGTTTGCATAGAAAAAAAAATTTCCTTATACTTATTTAAGAACATTTCTAGGTATTTTGTCAAATCATACAGAGAATTGAATAACACATCAATTATTGGTATACTATAAGATAATGAAATCGAACCACATTGTTGATGTTAAAAAATTGGCTGATGGAATCAAGTTCCCAAAATCATGCCCAAATATTGTTCTAGGTATTTATCCGTGCCGAAGTGCTTCAACAAAAGATCTACGGGTATTTGCCGAAAACGGCATCTTGTCAATTTATCAACTCATGAAATCCCGACAAAGATGGTTGATGCAAACACCACCACAAGACAGAGAATATTTTATTCCTAAGGATGCAAAAACAATTTTCTTGAAGGAAACGATCGGATATAATAAGGAAGACTCACAATTCAATCCACTACAAATTCTTCTCGCAGCAGGCGTCCCTGCTGAAAAAATCACCGTCTTTGTCTCAATGCGTGAGCCCATTGCAACAGTTACTTCCTGGCTAGAACAATTCAGTTTTAACGGTACGACAAAAAATGAGTTGGTCAAAAATGCAATTATTGCATACAAAACCGTTGATGCAATCGTTACTGAGGCACGAACCTTACATATTAAGGTTATTGTAAACGTCTATGAATCCCTACGAGATGCACCCGCAAATGATATCTATCAAATGATTTTTCGTAAATTAAACCTTCCTTTTTCGGAAATGTCAGTTAAAAATTGGCACTTGCTTCCTCCTTTAACCAATCCTCAATCAGGAATTACGTTTCCCGTTGAGCCTGAAAATTTTCAGCATACACCAGATCATCCAATTCATTCTGTCGTAGCAATATCTCATGAACCAAAATATAGAAAAAAATCAATAAAGAAGATTGACAACGAATTAACTCCGCAACAAGTGAAAATGCTTACAAAAAGTAATATTTTTAATATTTATGATATCTATAGGAAAGAGGCTTCTCAAACATTGGAGATACCCATTCGCGAATCTCATGAATTAAAAAATTACTATAAAAGGCATGAGTTATTAACAAAGTAAAGCAAAACTTTTCTTTTTATATTAAAAGGAGTATAATACCGCTGGAGATCATCTATGTCAGTAGTTTCAAAAGTTGATAACATTATTGACTCCTTACGGTTACGTATCCTCGCAGGTGAATTTGATGGAGGTAAGCTTCCTTCATTCCGCAAACTGGTTGTCGAATACAAAACTTCCCAGGAAACAATGAATAAAGCCATGCAGACATTGCAGGCAGAAGGGCTTCTTCTTTCGGCGGGTGCAAAAGGTGTATTTACTGACGTGCAAAGGATCAGGATGCCGGGTCTCGTTGCACATTTTTTCCGATATCTTGAGACAGCAAAACTGGAAGGCAAAGGAGAAATGATCGGTAAACCGGAAATTATTACTCCTTCCGAAGAAATTGCAGAAAGGATGCATCTTGAAAAAAATGAAAAAGTTCTTTACAGAAAAAGACGTCAGGGAACGATTCATTCCCCATTCCGACTTGTTGACGGATATTATCCCATGTCTCTTATTTCCGATAGTATGCTTGCAAAAATTTATAAAGATCCTTATTTTCACATTTCAGAAGCGATTGAAAAAGAATTTGGCCTTTCAACACATTTTGTTCATGAAGAAATTATTGCCCGTCTTCCCACAGGATATGAACAAGAAAATTTAAAAATTGTACGCACAAACCCTGTCATTGAAGCAAAATTCATCAATTATTCGGGAGACAAAAAGAAAGTTATTGTGTATAACGAAATGATCTTGAATGCAAATCACTTCTTACTAAGTTATGACTACGACGTTGATTTAACGCTTACCGAGAAAAAAAAGAAAAAATAACCCCTAGATAATCGGAAGAGGCGTAGAAGAGATTTGTTCTATCGAGCCAAGAAGCATTGCATTAATATAAACCGTCTTTTTTTCTTTTGTTGACCCTTGCGATGAGATATCGGCAATATTCCCTAAAATATTATCTATTTGTGTGTTATCCTCTCCTCTTTTACCCATAAAACGCTTAATTTTGCTTGCAAGTTCTGACAGCGTTTCGAGATTCAGATTATTTTTTACATATTCAACTGAGGCTTCAAGAAGTGTTAAATGAATTTCTTGTGTTGTCATACTGGGGACAACCATTGCAGGGGTGTTGATAATTTCTTGAAATTTTCTCTTCATTTTTTAAAGTATAAGTACTTATCAATACTTTGTCAAGAGGTGTTGTCAAAATTCGACAACAAGTTGATCTAGTGCAACGTTTTAAAGCTAAAACTTGAAAAATCTTCTCACTTTAGTCATAATATAGGGTATATGGATAAAATAGTCAATTATTTAAAACAACTTGAGTTGTCAGATATTGAGTCAAAAATCTATCTTAAACTGCTTGAAACAGGTCCTATTAGCGTTCGTGATCTTGCCAGTGCTGTTAATATTAAACGGACAACAGCATATTTATATATTGACCAACTCATTGAAAAAGGGTTACTCACGAAAGTCATTAAAAAATCCCAAAAACAAATTGCAGCTATTGCTCCTGAAGATACGCTACCATTTTTGGTCGAAAAAAAACTGGAAACTGTACGATTGGTAAAAAAAGATCTTCCGACAATTTTATCTACAATCAAAACAACTTTACCTGAAAAACATATCGTTAAAGATGCAGAAATAAAATACTACAAAGGTATGAATGCTGTCAAAAAAATTTATGAGGAAGCATTTAAGGGAAACGAATTCCGATCCTATGTAAAAGTAGAAGAAATTCCTGTTCTCTCATCTGATAACCCAGGGCTCTTTGGTGAAGCGTTTAAAAAGAATAAAAATCTAAAAGTCTGGGAAATCATGTATGATTCACCAGTTTCGAGAAGACAAGCATTTAAAATGCTCTCCGATAAAAATAACTACTTCTACAAATTTATGCCTCCTGAATTAAAATGGAGCATAACGGCTGAAGATATTCTTATTTATGACGGCAAGGTAGTGATTATTAACTATTCAAATAAAGTCAGCAGTGTGGTTCTCGAAAGTCCTGATTTTTACAATAACTCGAAAGAAATTTTTGACTTCATCTGGAGAATCTTGCCAGAACCCGCAGCATAATCTATAGTGAATGTGACATGAACAAAGTAATACACGCTCCACTTACAAATGTATTGCTTTTTTCACTTTTTTGGGCTCTTGAAATCTTTACTGCAAAACTTGCATTTCTTGATGGTGCAAAAGTGATGCCATTTAGTCTTCAATCTTTTGTTATTGCTTTACTCTTCATTGCCATTGTTACCCTTCCTAAAAAATTACATAAACTCTTTTCTATTCCTTTCTCAGTACTTAAATGGGTACTCCTGGCAAGTGCCATTCTTCTTGGTATTGGTGGTTTTTTGGGAAATGTGGGTATTCAAATGACAACGGCCATTAATGCAGGCTTTCTTACGCAAGTTACCACTGTTACCACAGCGCTTTTTGCCTGGATGATCTTAAAAGAGAAAGTAACAAAAACAAAAATTGTTCTCATAGGAGTGATTCTTCTTGGAACATTCCTTTTGGTTACTAACGGCACGGGGCTTGTTCCTCACATCGGTGATATTTTTATCATTCTTGCATGTTTCGCGTGGGGTTTTGGACCGGTGCTTATCAAAAAGATGATCAATCACGAATCAGTTGACCCTGATATAGCATCACTACTTCGTCCAGCTGCAGGAATCCCTGTTCTTCTTATCTTTGTTGCACTTGCTCCACTTTATCCTCCAGAATTACAAAAAGTATTCAACGTTAACATTTTTGAAGTATCTCAAGGTCATTATGTAATACTTAATGGTATTTTTATCGCTTTGACCTGGCTTTTTGTGAATAGAACACTCAAAGTAGCAAGTGCTTCATATACTGCCCTTCTTGGATCTATAACTCCCATTCTTGTTGCCATCTTGGCAGTGACCTTTTTACGAGAAACAATCACAAGTATTCAGTTTATTGGTATTCTTCTTATTCTCACTGCCAGCTACCTCATTGAACATATGCAATTTCATAAACATTAGACTATAATAATACAGCTCATGCTTATCATTACCGGATCTATTGCTTACGATTACATCATGGACTATCCCGATAAATTCGCGGATCACATTTTACCTGGCAAACTCCATCAAATTAATTTAAGCTTTATCGTTAAAACATTTGCCAAACGTCGTGGCGGCACCGCAGGCAATGTCAGCTATACATTGGGCCTATTGAACACACCCCACAAACTGTTCAGCACAGCAGGAAAAGATTTTGAAGAG
>DATIGJ010000223.1:0-2193 GCA_035454765.1 Patescibacteria group bacterium | reverse complement strand
TGCCGTATACTAACGCATTACCAAGGAGATAGACGATTGCCAAATTTTTTGCAAGAAAAGCCGTTCCGATAAAACCTGCTGGCAGAGCGACAACAAAAGCTAAGATAAAAAAATCAAATAACCGCTCCAGAGGCATTTTTTTATATTTTCCGAAAAAATATAATGTCAGTAATCCTCCAAGGAACGCTCCAAAAAACGACAATCCTCCAACATCAGGTGAAAAGAAATGGAGAAATATATTTTCACCGTTACCAAAGTGAAAAAGAAAATAAAAAAGTCTTGCAAACAATAATCCTACCCCTGTAGTGATAAACAGCACATCAAACATCTGTTCCAACGAAATATTTTTTCGTATAAACACATAATCGTCTTTAACCAGTTTATAAATCACATAGAGAAATAATAAAAATGCTGGTAGTAAAACTAGAAGTTGCATATTAGGTAAAACGTACTCTTACTATACCAAAAATGAGCAGACAAATCCCGATTCCTCCGATAACCCATGACACACCGATAAGATCTGATAATCCTCCGACGAGCAAAACAGGCACTAACGCAATAACCCCAACTAACGCATTTAAGAAACCGTAAATTTTGCCACGAACTTCATCGGTTGTTTTTTCCTGAATAAGTGTATTTGCCGGAACAAAAACAAGTGCATTTGCGATACCAAGCAAAAAGGCCAGTGCCGCCATAATATGTAAAATGGTTATATCGAAAATATGAGGCAAATAACTATTCACTATTTGGACAAACTCGCGCGAAGCTACTTTTGAGCCAAAAGGAAGACAAAGCATTGCGAGTCCCGAAATAAAAAGACCTAAGGTAATAACCCGCTCTTTGGGGTGACTATGGAAAACATTTACTACAATAACTGAACCTAACACCATTCCGACAGCAGCAGGAGCAACAAAAAGAAGAGGAAATTCTTCAACGCTGATCCCTAATACCTGACTTGCATATCCTGGAGCGATCGTTGCAAGAATAAGAATGAGAATTTGGGCAAGCGCGATAAATAAAAGCGAATGAAAAATAGCTTTTGTCTGTGAAATTAAGAGTAACGTTTTTTTCATATCGTCACGAATACTTAACTTCACTTGTTGCAAATTTTTCTTTATTGTCTGCTGTTTCGGTAGTTGAATCAAAGAAATAACACCCGCTCCAATCACAAACATTGCAATCAAAAACAAAAGAGTTTTAGTCGGACCAAAAAATAGCATCATCGGTCCCGAAAGCACATATGCGATCAACATTGATCCAAAAATGCCTACGCCAAAAAGGGCATTCGCCGATAACAAAAGCTGTCTCCGAACAACAAGCGGAATCATAGGACTTTCAGCTGGAATAAAAAACTGTGTTAAAGTCGCAACAAGAAAAGAAATTATATAAATGACATAAACGTTATCCAAAAAAAATACAAGAATCCCTAGAAGCACTGCCCGTAATACATTGACAACAATTAATACATACTTTTTATTCCAGCGATCAACCAAAACACCAGCAAGTGATCCAAAGAGAATCGCCGGAATTGTGAAAGTAACAACAACAAGGGAAACAGCGGTGTTTGATTGGGTCAATTTATACACAACCAAAATTAAAAAGAAATTAAATAGATGAATTGCGATTAAAGTAAATACCTCACCAGTCCACAATTTAAAAAATGATTTCTCTGATAAGGCATGAAGTATATGTGTCTTCATGATGCTCTGGATTACTGCTGTGCTTTTTCAGCGTAGGCGCCCGTGCGGGTATCTACTTTAATAAATTCACCAGTATCAATAAAAAGTGGTACTTTTGTTTTGAGGCCGTTATCCAAAATTGCTTCTTTAAAAACATTCGTGGTTGAATTTCCTCTGACTCCTGGTACTGTTTCGACAACTTTGAAGGTCATCTTGGGAGGGAAAGCAACAGATAATGGCTCACCTTTCAAGAAACTGATATTAAAACTCTCGCCTTCTTTCAAATAAATATGGTCAGGAACTCCCTTAAGAGAAATAGTTATCTGTTCATACGTGTGCGGGTCCATGAAATAAACGAATTCATCATCTTTATACAAAAATTGCATATCTTTTTTAGAAACAGGAACATCCTGCACTTTCGCCCCATTGATATAACTTTTCTCCACAATAGTACCACTTTTTATATTGCGGACTTTTACTTTTATATTTGCAGAGCCTCGACCAACTTTATTAT
>DATIGJ010000222.1:0-3352 GCA_035454765.1 Patescibacteria group bacterium | reverse complement strand
AGGAGCGACTTATTCTTTGAATGACCATCAAAATCTTTACCTATCGTATAGTGTTGCCAACCGGGAACCTGTGCGCGACGATTTCACCGACAACCCGGGTAACACCCCCAAACACGAAACGCTGCATGATTTTGAATTAGGATACAGAAGGGCTTCCGACTGGATCACACTCAACGTGAATTACTTTTTTATGAACTACAAAAATCAGCTTGTGCTCACCGGCGCACTGAATGACGTCGGAGCATCTGTCCGTACCAACGTTGATAAAAGTTATCGCATGGGAATCGAGACTGAGTTGCTGGTGAAGTTGAATGAACATTTAACCTGGAATGCCAATCTTACCTTGAGTGAAAACAGAATTCAGAACTTCACCGAGATACTTTATGACTATGGCGTCAACTGGGACGATTTCATTGTAGTCGAAAACAAATATGAAGACACCGACATTTCGTTTTCACCACAGGTTGTGGCTGGGTCGGGATTAACGTACACACCTTTTTCTGGAGGGGAAATTACATTGTTGACAAAATATGTTGGGCAACAATACCTCGACAATACCTCGAATAATGACCGCAGCATTGACGCTTACCTGGTGAATGATCTTCGCCTGGCCTATACCATTTATCCGTCGTTCGTCAAATCGTTAAGCTTCAGTTTGCTCATCAACAATATTCTCGATGAGAAAATCGAATCAAATGGGTATACATGGGGGTATCTTGGCGGTGGAGATACTTATCGCGAAAACTATTATTACCCGCAGGCCGGCACTAACTTTTTAGGAATGGTGACAGTTAAGCTGTAACACCTTTGAAAAAATACAGGGAACAATCTTACGTAGTATAGATTAAAAGATTGTTCCCTGATACAACTGTTATACTGCACCTTGGCCTACCTTGTGTCCTTTCACGGCATAGAATATGATGTACAGATAGCAAGGCAAAGTTATCCAGTAAGCTATTTGTCGATTACTGCTATCTGCCAGTGCACCATATATTAGAGGTATTATCGCTCCACCTACTACACCCATGATAAGAAGTGCCGAACCTACTTTAGTAAACTTACCAAGATTATTAATGGCTAATGGCCAAATCGATGGCCACATTAGTGCATGCGAAAAACTAAGCAAGACAATAAAGAGAATTGACAACCATCCTGCCGTAAAAAGGGCTGCAATAGCAAATACAAATCCCAGCAGGGCACTAAGCATTAAAGCATTGCGCTGTGAGAGATGTTTTGGAATTACTATGATTCCCAATAAATACCCAACCGTCAAAGCGATCAAACCATAAATTCCAAAATTGCTGGCAGTGTTTAAGTCGAACCCTTGATATTGTCCATACAGGCCAATGGTGTCGATCGCGATTACCTCAACGCCAACATATACGAAGATGCAAATGATACCAAGTACTAAATGCGGAAACGCAAATACAGAATTTTTCCCTTTTGATTCGATCTGTTGCTCATTACCGGATTCCTCTTCCTTTATCTCTGGCATATGCGCCTTCAGCACCATCAACGCTAATCCAGCCAACACGACAGCCATTATCAGATAAGGCAGGATTAGTCGTGCCGCAAGTGCATTCAATTCAAGCTCAAGTTCGTTGCCACTTAGCGATGTTATTCTTTTTGAAAATTCTTGAGTATCACTGAACAGCAACTGGGCCAAAATGAGTATACCAACCATCCCTGCAATTTTGTTACAGATACCCATAATACTAATCCTCTTGGCAGCACTTTCGATCGGACCCAAAATGGTAACATATGGATTAGACGCTGTCTGTAGTAATGTCATACCAGTCGCCTGTCCGAAAAGACCTACAAGAAATAAAGGATAAGATCGAGAAAGGGCTGCCGGTATGAATATTAATGACCCGAAAGCCATTACTCCTAGACCCAACGACATTCCTTTGGTAAAACCTGTTCTTTTCAGGATCGCCGAGGCAGGAATAGCCATGAAGAAATAGGATATGTAAAAGGCGAACGTAACAAAATATGCTTGAAAATCTGTGAGCTCACAAGCTTGCTTCAGGAACGGTATTAACACACTATTGAGCCAGGTCACAAATCCGAAAATAAAAAACAAGGTCCCAATGATAATCATCGGAAAGGTGTACTGATTCTTCTCGTTGCTCATACTCAGATTTTAGGTTAAGTTTCGGCTTGCGTTTTAAAGGAGAGAATTTACGGGATTTCCCATAGATTTCTATTAAAACTATATTTTTGAAACATAAAGCTGGAAAAAAACAAAAACCCAATGGACACACCAAATAGCACGCAAAAAAAACTAACATTATTGGTACTCGCTGCCGGAATTGGAAGCCGGTATGGCGGCATTAAACAGATCGATGGTTTCGGTCCCAACGGAGAAACTATTATGGACTATTCTCTCTTTGATGCGATCCGTTCGGGATTCACCAAGGTGGTCTTCATCGTTCGTGATGAAATTCTGGAAGCAGTTAAAGAAATGTTCCTGCCAAAACTGAATGGTAAAGTAGAAGTTGAATTTGTAATTCAATCGCTTGACAAACTCGTGCCGAAAGAATACATAAATCCCGAGCGACAAAAACCCTGGGGTACGGGTCACGCTATGCTTTGCGCAAAAGATGTCATTCATGAGCCCTTTGCAGTGATCAATGCAGATGATTTTTATGGAAGGGAGGCTTTTCAGGCAACGTCAGACTTTTTCAAGGCAGATAAAGAAGGAGCACATGCTTTGGTTGGATACACACTTAAAAATGTTTTATCGAAACATGGAAGCGTTTCTCGCGGATGTGGTGAAGACGACGGGAAGGGATATTTGAAATCTGTTGTTGAACGTACGACCATTGTTGTTGAGAATGGCAAAATAATTTCTAAGGAAAAAAATGGCGATCTCGAGCTTAGTCCTGAGACACCCACTTCAATGAACTTCTGGGGATTTCATCCCAGTATTTTTCCTTTTACCGAAGAGAAATTCTTACAATTCCTCAAACACAATCACAAGCAACCTAAAGCAGAGTTCTTCATCCCTTTGTTCATCAATCAAATGATAGAAGAAGGCAGAGGCAAGGTGAAAATAATTTCTGGTGGCAGTGTTTGGTTTGGTGTTACATACAAAGAAGATAAAGAGGCTGTCTCGTCACAAATAAAGGCGTTGATCAATAAAGGAGAGTATCCTGCCAAACTTTGGTGAACTTGATTAGTAAAAGCTGAATGCAAAAGCAGTAAGCCACTTATTATTTTGAGCTTTCCGCTTTTTAAATTTATAGCATCATGTTCGTTCCTGAGAAAGTTCTTAAAGCTTACGGAGTCAGTCCCAACCGTTATACTATTCATCCAGTCGGTACCGGTCACATTCATCAAACATTTAAAC
>DATIGJ010000221.1:0-3960 GCA_035454765.1 Patescibacteria group bacterium | reverse complement strand
CGGAGGGTGTGGGGTTTTTAGGAGCAAGTTTTGTCGTTTTGGTTTTTGTATTTTTATGTTTTCGTGTTTATAAAGTGTTTACCCGTGCAAATGATACGTTTAGCAAGTTATTTGCAGCTGCTTGTTTTGGATTCTTTTTCATTCAGGGAGTTGTCAATATTGGCATGAATATCGGTTTGTTACCTGTTGTGGGAGTAACGTTGCCGTTTGTATCTTTTGGGGGAAATTCATTGGTAGCGAATTTTATTTTTCTTGGAATATTATCCGCAATAAGTATTTCTCAAAAAAAGGAAGATGTGCTGGAAATCCGCTAAATATTTTGCTATAATTACCAAATACTATGAAATATGCAGTTTTTGCCTCAGGGGGCAAACAATATAAAGTTAGTGAGGGAGATATTGTCGAACTTGAAAAACTTAAAGCCAGCGAAGGAGAACAAGTAAGTTTTGATACTGTTCTTTTATCTGTTGAAGACGGTATTGTAACTGTTGGTCAACCGACGGTCTTTGGTATGAGTATCTCTGCAAAGGTACTTGAACAGACGAAAGGGAAAAAAATCCGAGTTGCAAAGTTTAAAGCAAAAGCAAGATATCGCAAAGTTTATGGACACAGACAGTCAGTAACGAAGGTGCAAATTGAAGCAATTGGTAAAGCAACTAAAAAAGTTGAGAAAAAGGTAGAAGCTAAAGATGCCGCAAAAAGTAAAGAGAAAACAGGAAAGTAAGTATTAGTTGACATTTGTGAAAAGATTGATTATCATAAGTATGCTTTTCACGAGAATTTAGTAGTGAGAAATTAGGATTTAGGAATTGTAAACATATGGCACATACAAAAGCACAAGGATCAGTAAAAGGAAATAGAGACTCACGTCCAAAATATCTCGGCGTGAAGTTATATGGTGGGCAAAAGGCTGTTGCTGGTAATATTATCGTTCGCCAAAAAGGAACAAAATTTGTTGCAGGCAATGGCGTTTCTATGGGGCGTGATTATACGCTTTTTGCAATAGTTGACGGTAAAGTTTCATTTAAAACCCAGAAAGGGAAGCAAGTAGTCGAAGTCATTCATGGATAATCAAGTAATTGATAAGATATACGAATTGGAGGTTGCACAACTCCAATCAAATCCGCTACAGCCCCGTGGAGTAATAACTCCTGATTCACTCACTGATCTTGTTGAATCTATTCGTGAACAGGGTATTCTTGAGCCAATCGTTGTTGCTCGTACCCCTGCAGGGTTCCAGATTATTGCTGGTGAACGTCGTTGGCGAGCAGCAAAAGTGCTGGGTTTGTTTAAAGTACCGGTCGTAGTAAAAGATACAACACCACAGGGAATGCTTGAAATGTCCATCGTTGAGAATGTACAACGTGAAGATTTGAATCCGATTGAGCGTGCTCTTGCCTACAGAAGATTGATTGATGAATTTGGTCTTGGCACGACAGAGGTTGCAAAACGTGTGGGAAAGAGTGTCCCAACAGTTTCAAATACTATACGTTTGTTGTCTCTCCCTGATGCTATTAAGGATGCACTTGTTGCGGATGTCATCACAGAAGGTCATGTGCGTCCTCTTTTGTCTCTTGGAGAACATAAATTGATGCTTGAGGTTTTTAAAACGATTTTACGAGATAGTTACACAGTTCGTCAGACTGAGGAATATGCAAGGAAAATAAAGGGTGAGGTACAGGAAAAAGAACCAAGTCATAACAAGGAGATTTTATATATTCCAGAACAAGACCAGATGGCAAAGGCGATTGAAGAACGTTTGATTGATGATCTCGTTAGAAAAGTGAAAGTAAAAATTGCACAATCACGAAGTAAGGCAAAAGTATTGATTGAAGTGACTGGCACCCCCGAAGAAACAACTCGTAAAATTGAAGCAATTCACAAAGCCCTCACGGAGTAAACGGATTTTTGACCATTCTCATTGTAGTAAGAGGCCAATATACGAAGAACGATTTTCCGATAACTGCGTCATGTTTGAGAAAACCCCACTCACGTGAATCTGAACTATATGGTCTGTTATCTCCCATAACAAAATATGCATCTTGGGGAACGGTTACTGGTTGATTTTCTTTTAAGAAACTTGCACCTGATGTTCGAACGTCATTGGCTAAATAGGCATGTTCGTCAACTTGTTTGCCATTCACATAGACAAATCCATCTTTAACAAAAACAGAATCACCAGGCAGGCCTATGACCCGTTTGATAAAATCTTTATTTTCATCAGTTGGTGCTTTAAAAACGATGATATCGCCATATTGTAAATCTGCAAATCGGAGTGTAATCAGATTGGTCAGAATATATTCCTGATCTTTAAACGTTGGAAACATTGATTCACCGCTTACTTGAAATGGTCGGAATAAAAAAAGATAGATAACAATGAAAATTGATAAGGCAAGTAAAATGGTCTGTGCTGTATCGAGGAAGAAAAAATAGATTTTTTTGAGAATTTCCATATACTTATTATCGCAGTTGGCAAATCACTTTGTCAACGAAGGGTGAGTGGAAATGAATGAAGGATTTTTTTTAAAAACTCTTTCCCTTTTTGCTCCATAAAAAATTTTTTATGTTTTCTGACACTTTTTACTACTCTATAAGGATATTCGATATAAGATTCAAACTTTTTAAATCTTCGTGATGATGAATTAACGACTAAGGTTTTATCAAAAATAATTTTGCCGAACGCTGCAAGATGGATAGAAAGATCAATATCCTCATGAACATCATTATTATTCAGACAGACAGAATTTTTTATTTTTTCCCAGGTTGTTGCTCGAATTGCCATATTCGGACCAATCATACAATCGTGTCCAAGCACTTTTCTCATAATAACGGTATATGATTTTAGTGTTTGCAGCATAGCATGTTTTGAGAGGTTATTTATTGCATCATATGTTGTTGCTGTTCCTGAGACTGCAACAACTCTTTCATCCTCAAAATGTTGTTTGATCTTTTTTATCCAATCGCGGGGGACGCGGGTGTCAGCATCGGTTCGTGCAATAATTTCTGAAGTTGCTTCGTTAAAACCTCGATTTCGTGCTTGAATCATACCCTGCTGTGTCTCATAGATAATACGAACCGGAAATTGTTGTGCTATTGAAACTGTTTTATCGGTTGAGTTATTGTTGACAGCGATAACTTCGTCTGGTGCTATTTCCTGAGTAAAGATGCTTTGTAGACATCGTTTAAGATATTGTTCTTCATTAAAGGCTGGAATGACGACTGAAACTGTCATAAATATATGTAAAATCACTTGCTATAATAGCAAATATTCTTATATTATATAGTATAACAAAAAATAATGAAAAAAATTATTTTTTATAGTATGCCAGGCCACGGTCACGTTCATCCGACGGTGAATGTCGCCCGAGAATTGGCAAAGCGGGGATATAAAGTTATTTATTATGGAACTGACGAATTTAAATCATATATTGAGCATGCAGGGTTGATCTATAGAAGATATGCAGATGATCCTGATTTTGATGGATCAGTAATTAAAGATCTTGGTAAACTGCTTAAGTTAATTTCAGGGATTGCGATAAGGCAAGTACCTTATTTAATAGAGGAGGCGCGGAAGGAAAATCCTGATATTATTGTTCATGATAGCCTTGCAATAGGTGGAAAGATAGTTGCTCATGTGCTAAAAAAATCAGGGGTAAGTTTGAGTACAACACTTGCTTATTCTCGAAAGGCATTTTTTTTATATCCGAGTTTTACAAAACAAGTTATAGCAAGCATGGTTTCTTCATCAGCAAATATTTTTCAAGCTTGGAAAAATTATGTTTTTCTCGGAGAACAATACGGCTTACGAATCAAAGGGCTTGGAGACATGCTGATGCATAAGGAAAAGGTGAATATTGTTTTTCTTACAAAGTATTTTCAGCCTTTTAGTAACTCTTTTGATAAGTCGTTTTATTTTGTCGGCCCGTCAATTTATCCAAGACTGGATCAGTCAAATTTTAT
>DATIGJ010000220.1:0-5741 GCA_035454765.1 Patescibacteria group bacterium | reverse complement strand
ATCAAGCAGTGGATAAACCATTGGCCAGTATTTTTCATAATCAGTTTGTTGGTTATTCACGTGATGTTCTTTCAGGATACTTATCACATTATGATTTTAAATGGATTTTTCTTGAGGGAGATTTGCCGAGACATCATGTCCCATTTATGGGGCTTTTGTATTTGTGGGAGCTTCCTTTTCTTCTTGTTGGTTTTTATATTCTTTTGTTTGGAACTTTTTCAGTCAGAACAAAACTTTTGGTATTTTTGTGGTTTTTCCTTGCTCCTGTTCCGGCTGCTATTACTCACGATGTTCCGCATGCAGTACGAACGTTGAATTTTCTTCCAACATTTCAGGTATTTATTGCATTGGGGGTACTACAGGCGATATTATTTATTAAACATAATCAAAAGTCACGAATTACGAATTACGGAATAAGATTAATTGCGATAATATATTTTCTTTTTGTAACTGGTAATTTTTTCTATTATCTTAATCAATATTTTGTGCAGCAAAATCATTTTTATTCTCGAGAGTGGCAATATGGGTATAAAGAGGCAGTTGCATCGGTAAAATCATTGCAAAATAAATACAGCAAAGTAGTAGTTTCAAATCAAGTACCGCTTGATCAATCGTATATGTATTTCTTATTTTATTTGAAATATTCACCACAAGAATATCAACAAACAAGCAAGAAAACTGATGCGATTCGTTCATTTGATAAATACGAGTTTCGTCCGATTATTTGGGTAAATGAAGAGAAAGATAATAACGCGTTATTTGTAGGGCGGCCAGAAGACTTTGGAGAGGGTGCAGAAATATTACGAACAATTCATTATCTAGATGGCAAACCAGCAATCGTAATTGGGGAAAGATGAATATGAGGAGTATTAAGAATTTTTTAAAACATAATTTTTTATTTTTTACACTGAGTATTTTTTCAGTGCTTCCGCTTATTGATTTATTACATCCCGGACTTCCTGTAACGCATGATGGTAGAGATCATGTCGCTCGGATAGCAAATTTCTATCAAAATTTGGCAGAAGGTAATCTTGTTCCGCGGTGGGCAGGTAACCTTAACTGGGGATACGGGCATCCTGTTTTGATGTTTCTCTACCCCTTGCCTTCGTATCTTGGGTCACTCTTTCATTTTTTAGGCTTGTCTTTTGTTGACAGTACTAAGCTCGTTTTTGCATTTTCATTTGTTGCAAGCATTTTGACGATGTATCTGTGGCTTCGGCAATTTCTTTCTAAAAAAGCGGCAGTTGTGGGAGGACTACTTTATGGGTATGCACCGTACCATTTTGTTGATTTGTATGTTCGTGGAGCGATTGGGGAGATGGCTGCGTTTATTTTTCCTCCGTTGGTTTGTTATTTTATGTATAAACTTTCGCAAAAAAATACGTATCAATATCTACTCGGCGGAGCATTTTCTCTTGCAGGGTTTATCCTTGCTCATAATGCGGTGAGTCTTATGTTTCTCCCAATGCTCGGTTTGTACGCAATCTATTTATTTTGGCAATCAAAAAACAGGCGTTCTTTACTTCTTGTTTTTTGCTCCGTGCTCTTTTTCGGGTTTTCCCTTTCTGCATTTTTTTGGGCTCCTGCTTTTCTTGAAGGGAGATATACGCTTCGGGATATTGTGATCGAAGGAGTGACACAAAGTCGCTTCGTTTCATTTTCTGATTTGGTATACGGTAATTGGAATTATGGTCAAAGTGGCGAATTTACTGTTCAGGTGGGGATGCTTCAATGGCTTGGTGTTTTATTTAGTGTTATTGTATTATTGCAATATTTTAAGAAGAGGGAGTATGAACGATGGTTAATTCTTGGATTACTTTTTGTTTTTATCGGGTCGTTGGTGATTATGTTGCCCTTGTCGCAGCTGGTATGGGATAACATAAGCATTTTGCAGAAATTTCAATTTCCCTGGCGGTTTCTTTTTGTGACGATGTTTTCAGCAGCAGTGCTAGGTGCCTATGGATTTTCTTTTTTTCCAAAGCGACTGCAAACAATCGGATTGATTATTTTTATTATTATGTTAGTTTTCACGACAAAAGACATGTGGTATGCAAAAACCTACGTGGAAAGACCTGAACGTTTTTATACAGATGTTTTTCATAGCACGACTGATACAGGAGAAAGTGCGCCCATTTGGTCAGTGCGATTTATGGAAAAAACACCTTCAGCTCCCATTGAAATTATTGGAGGAGAAGGAAAGGTAACTATTCTCAATCGTACAACAACAAAGCACGAGTATGAAGTTATTACTGATGAACGGATGCAACTGCGAGAGAACACATTATATTTCCCTGGATGGGAAGTTTTTATTGATAACAAGCCAGTCACTATTGAATTTCAAGATCAGAATAATCGTGGGGTAATGACGTTTTTTGTTGAACCTGGGACACATACCATAACCGTTTTGTTTACAGAAACGAAATTACGATTTGGTGCAAATGTGATAAGCATAGTCAGTTTGTTTGTTCTTATATTCTTTGGTATATTCAGAAAGAAGGTATGGCAAAATTAAGTGTTGTTCTAGCTACATATAATGAAGAGAAGAATCTCGATGCGTGTCTTGCCTCCGTTAAAGATATTGTTGATGAGATCATTATTGTTGACGGGTCGTCATTGGATGGGACGGTTGCGATTGCTGAGAAATATAATGCTAAAATAACTATTGTTCCAAATCAACAAAATTTTCATATCAACAAACAAAAAGCACTTGATATTGCAACGCATCCATGGATTTTACAACTTGATGCGGATGAGCGTGTAAGTAAACAGTTGGCATCGGAAATTCAAAAAGTGATTGGTATGAGTGATGAAGAAATTAATACATATCAAAAGCAACTACACCAAAGAAAACTTTTTCTTCGACACCAAGCACTTATTGAAAAACGTGACGGAATAATTGGTAAACGTGATGGGTTCTATGCTGCTTTTTTTGTCCCACGCCTCAATTATTTTTTAGGGAAAAATCTTCGATATGGCGGCGTTTATCCTGATGGAGTGATTCGTTTAGTCAAAAAAGGCTTTGCTCATTTCCCTGCCAAAGATGTTCATGAGCAAATTGCTGTTGATGGTCGTGTCGGATGGTTGCAGCACGATCTTATTCATATGGCTGATCCTACGTTTAAACGTTATCTTGAACGAAACAGCAGATATATTGATTTCATCGTTACACAATTACAGAATGATCATGTTGGACGTGATTCTGTGACTTTTCTCAAATATATGATAGGATTACCTGTATCCTGGTTTTTCCTGACGTTTATTCGTCATAAAGGGTTTCTTGACGGGTGGCAGGGATTTGTTTTTTCATTGTTTTCTGCTCTTCGTTTTCCGAGGGCATATAGTAGTTTTTTATGGAAAAAATAATGTCGTTTCTCAAAAAAAATTACTTAGTAATTCTTTTTTGGCTAATTATTCTGTTGGCTTTTATTGTTCGTTTTTATGATTTCAACCTTCGATGGGGACTTGGCAACGACGACGCCCGCGATATAATGATTGCCAAAGAGGCGATTGCACGTGGTGAATTGCCGCTTATTGGCTCCTTCAGTTCTGCAGGGCCTTTTGTCTTCGGGCCAATTTTTTATTGGTATCTCATGCTTTGCTATCTTATCTTGCCTTCATTCTTGTTTGCTCCCTGGCTTATTACGGGTATTCTTGGTGTCATCACTGTTATCATTTTTATGTGGTGTGGCAAAAAAATTGCAGGGAATCATTTTGCGCTTCTTGTGGGATTATTTGCCGCAACATCTCCACAGCTCGTAGCACGTTCTCTAGCTCTCGGACAGCATACCTTTGTTGGATTTACGACTGCTTGTATGCTCCTTTCGTTCCTTTTTTTCTTTAAGAAGAAAAAACTTTTTTTTGCATTTTTGATCGGTATTTGTATCGGAGCGGGGATTAATTTTCATTATCAGGCATTAAATCTACTTATTTTTCTTGCACTGTTTTTGTTTATTCCACAGTTATCATGGAAGAAAAAAATCGGTAGTTTTCTCCTTGCAGGATTTGGTGTTCTTCTTGCTTATTCACCATTACTTATTTGGGATAGTCAGCAACAATTTGCCAATTTTCGTAATATTCTCGATTATTTTTTGATTGGACAACATCGTTTATACGTACCAAATAGCTGGAAATTGTTTCTTTTTTCGTTTCTTCCTTCCTATTGGTCGTTCGTCATTGGTCATTTTTCGATACTTGCCATCACGATCATGTTTACTGTCGGCATAACAGCAGTGATAGCGTTATGGAAAAGGAAATTTGCGATTAGTGTTCTTTTGATGAGTGTTCCCTTTACGTTATTGATCCTCCTCAACCGTTTTTATAAAGGAGAACGGTCGGAAGGATATTTATTATATCTCTTACCCTTTATTTTGCTTATTACCTGTTACGGCTTATATCTTCTTTGGCAGCAAGGTAAATTTGTTGTGGTACGAAGGATTATTTCTGTTGTTTTAGGTCTTGCACTTTTGATCGGAAATTGTATCAGTATTCAGTCGATTATTGCATATCGGAGTCCTATTCCAACATTTGAAGCTGCCGCTGCAGAACTTCAGCAGAGCTATCCGGATAAAAAATTTGCGGTATATGATTACAAGGGCTCACTCTCTGCATGGAATCAAGGATTAAGCGCAATACTTTTTGATCGTGGATTGATTGCTCCAAACGGCATACCAATTGGTGTCATGTGTTATCACCCAGATTGTCCGCGATTTCCAAAAATGATTCCTGAAAATTTCTTATATATTGTTGATTTACGAAGTGTTAAGAATATTGATGAATTGAATCCTTTATGGGTAAAAGTAAATCCTGAAGATATGTATGATGATTTGATTGGTTGGTCAAAACGTCACGAGTTGAAGTCAAATTTTTACCTTGATCGCTATCTTAAAGAAAAGCTTCATTTTTGATACAATAGTACTATGCATGTTTTAGTCACCGGCGGAGCAGGATATATCGGAAGTTTTATGGTTAAAAGGTTACTTGCCGATAATCATCAAGTGACGGTTGTTGATAGCCTTGAACGGGGTCACGAAGAAGCTATAGATGGCCGCTCAACGTTTCGTAAAGGAAATCTTGGTGACGATGCTTTTCTTCAAGAACTGTTTCAGCATAATTCATTTGACGCAATTATTCATTTTGCAGCATATATCTCGATAGGTGAATCTATGAAAGATCCGTTTATGTATTTTGAGAATAATACTTATAACGCATTAAAACTTTTGGAAATAGCTAACAAATACAACGTCAAAAAAATTATTTTTTCATCTACGGCCGGAGTCTATGGAAATCCGGTGAATACACCAATTCCTGAAGATCATCCTAAAAATCCTGAAAATCCGTATGGAGAAAGCAAATTAATGGTTGAAAAAATGCTCTCGTGGTATCAACAAATTCACGGACTCAATTTTGTTGTTCTTCGGTATTTCAATGCATGCGGAGCAGCCCTAGATGGTAGTATGGGAGAAGCCCATGAGCCGGAAAGTCATATTATTCCGAATATTATCAATGCTGTTCTCGAGGAAAAACCGTTTACGTTATTTGGTGGCGACTATAAAACACCTGATGGAACCTGTATTCGTGATTATATACATGTCCTGGACTTGGTTGAGGCGCATATGTTGGCCTTAAATAAATTAGAGCATGATCAGGGAGGATATTTTTATAATGTTGGTACCGGCAAAGGTTATTCAAACAATGAAATAGTTGCCGTTGTTAAAAAAGTTGCAGGTATTGATTTTGAAGTG
>DATIGJ010000219.1:0-2914 GCA_035454765.1 Patescibacteria group bacterium | reverse complement strand
ACTGGCAATTAGTATGATTGGCAAATATATTGCCGTGATTATGGAAGAAACAAAAAATAGACCTCAGTATCTTGTTGATGAAATAATAGGCAAAAAATAGTTATGCACGAACCAATTAAAATGGTCGTTGTCAGTTTACTTAATGTTGCAATACTGACAATAGTCCTTCTTTTTTATCGCTACGTTTATCCCAAAAAAACAATCCCACTGTTACCACTTCTCGTTTTAATAGCGATTCTCCCCCTTGTCAGTATGCTCCGGCCAGGATCCTACGAAAGCGGTGATTTATCAGAACATATCAAACTCTCCATAATGTTTTTTAACGAACTCTCACAAGGACACATCATCCCATCATGGACAGATCTCGGATGCAGTGGCTACGGTTGTCCTGTATTTTCGTTTATCTATATCCTTCCTTATTATCTTATAGCCTTTCTTCATATACTTGGTTTCACATTCGTTGATAGTACAAAACTGTTTCTTGCGCTTTCCTTTATTGCATCCGGTGTAACAATGTATCTGTGGATGAAAGAAGAATTTGGAGAAAAAGCAGGATTTATTGCAGGAGTCTTCTATCTTTTCGCTCCATATCATTTGGTAGATCTTCATTTTCGAAACGCAATCGGCGAGATGGCAGCTTTTGCATTACTCCCCCTATGTTTTCTTTTTACTAAAAAAGTTTTGACTGAAATAAACAAAAAATGGATATTATTTAATGCAACTGCTCTTGGATTACTTATCTTGTCACATCTAACTGCCACAATTATTGCATTACCTTTTCTTATCGGGTATGGATTGTTAATCACAAAAAGAAAAAAACAAAAATGGAAAAAATCATTTCTTTTTCTCGGATTTTCATTCTTGTTAGGTCTTCTTTTTACCTGTTTCTATTGGCTCCCTATTGCATTTGAAGGAAAATTTATCTACTGGGGAGTCTTTGGTGCCATAACACTTTATCCAATTAACGATCTCCTTTTTTCTCCATGGAGATATGGTCTCCTTTTTCAAGGTCCATACGGAGAACACTCGCATCTTATTGGATATATACATATCATTATCGTTTTGTATGCATTCATTCTTCTTTTCAAAAACAAAATAAAAGAAAAACAAACAAAAATATTATTATGGTTTTTTCTTATCATTTTTTTCGGAACAATCTTTATGATCTTACCTATCTCACAACCTCTCTGGGACTCAATTCCATTAATCAAAGGTTTTCAATTCTCCTACCGACTCCTTATCTTTAGTGCCTTATGTACTTCTGTTATTGCTGCTGTTATCTTAAAAGATCTAACAAGTAAAAAACTTATATTTCTTATTTGTCTTGTAACTATTATGTTAACAATTCTTAACTGGGGAAATCGGCGTGCAGTTACCGAAATAAATGATACAGTATTAAACCACCAAGCATTTTATAAAGATATTGTCGCATCACCGATTACCGGACCGATTTGGATGAATAACAATCCGAAGTTTTGGCAAAAACGAATAACGAACAATGATAAATTACTAACGATTTCCGGTAAGGTCGAAACAAAAATGATCAAATATACTTCGACTGAACGAATCTATCGTATGAGAATCCATGAAGACTCACTGCTCGTAGAGCAAACATTTTATTACCCCGAATGGCAAATTACAGCAAATAATCAACCTGTCCCTATTGAGATTCACCATAAAGACTATCCTGGTTTGCTTGTTTTTACACTGAAAAAGGGGGAATATCTTGTAACAGTTTCACTGGTAGATACTTTACCAAGAAAAACTGGTAAATATGTATCATTTATTACTATCACGTTCACTCTTTTTATTCTTAGCATGTACACCATAAAAAAACATTTCCGAAAACGAAGATTACAAAACGAGTAACTACGTGCTTTTCCACAAACGAAGATATATGTTGACCATACCACTCCATGATTGCTTTTTTACCCAGGTATATGCCTGTTCAACTAATTTCTTCTCTAAGTCCGGATGGGTGATAAAAAATTGTACCTTTCGAGCAAGTTCTGCAGGAGTCTTTGCAATAATCATATACTTCGCAAAAGGTGTCATACGCAGATAATCTTCCTTTACAGGATTGTCGTATACAGCAAAAACGAGTCGCTTTGCTGCGAATGCTTCAAGAATTGAGAGGTAGCGGGAAACAAAAGCAAATCGGTAGTTTTCAAAATACTGTTCTGGATTTTTTTGGAAACCCTTTACTTGTATCTTGTTAGCAAGAAAACGACGATACTTGCCATCTCCAACAACAAGCAAACGAAACTTCGGATACTTCTTTTTCAAAATCTCAAATGCTTTATTATATGTCTGAATCCCTGTCTGTACATCTAAACGACCAAAAAATAATGCTGATTCTTTAAATATTTTTTTCTTTTGTGTTTTGGTTTTAAACTGAGAACTATCAACCGCTCCATAACTTACCACTGTAGGCTTAGTGTAGTACCATTTCTTAATAAAATCTCCAACACAAATATTTCCAAATGATAATAATTCTGAAAGTTTACGAACAATAATTGCTTTCTTTTTAATCGGATAACTTTCATATCCGTGAAACGTGGTAAATACGTGTTTTCTTGGATATATAAAGCGAAAAGGAAGATACCAATAAAATACATCATGACAATGAATAATATCGGCATCTTCTATTATGTATCTGTTTTGCCAAAACCATTTCCATAGCTGAAATTTTGTCTGTACATTTTTTGGAATACGAACAATGGTAATATTTTTTAGCACTACTTCTCTTTGCAAATTTTGTGATTGGGTCACAATCATTACTTTATGTCCGCTCTTTGCCAAACGAAGACTTATCTCCCATACATGTTTCTCAACACCACCAATATCAGGATAAAAACGCCTGCACAAAAAAAGAATTCTCATTCGTAGTATTTCCTCAAAGTATTACTCGCTT
>DATIGJ010000218.1:0-3202 GCA_035454765.1 Patescibacteria group bacterium | reverse complement strand
TGATGGTATTTTTGTCATCGGCGGTTTGTTGTGCCGATTGTTCTTCTTCTGGCGTTTTGGCAGCATTCTGGTTGAGAAAAAAGTAGGAGGCAGCACCGGCAATAACAACAAGAATGATTCCCAAAAGTATCCAGAGCAGGGGTTTTGATTTTTTCTTTGGCTCTTCCGGCGTCGGAGCAGGAGGTGTTGTTGTGGGAGTTGCTGGCTGTGTTGGAGCAGGTGAGGGTGCTGGAGCGGGAGTTGCTGTCGGTACCGGAGCAGGAGCCGCGTTTGATGGTGGCGCAGCAGGTGTTCCGACAGAAGATTGGGCAGTTTTTTCTTCCATATATCAAGTAAAGAGCTTTTTGTTGGCGTTGTCAATACGTTGGGTATCAGCCCCTGTTGTAATTATCAGGTTGGGTAGTATATCAAGATTGTGGTTGGGAAGTCGCGGCAACCGAGGTGCTCCGGATAGAATTCTGCAGGACAGGTTGGGTTGGATGTGATTGGACAATGACCGATTGAGGGTTTGTATTTGCAGGTGCTGCAGGTAAAGTAATTGAAAAGGTGGTGCCTTTGCCAACTTCTGATGAATCAATGGTAATTTTCCCATTCATACCGACCATGATGAGTTTGGATATATACAAACCCAGCCCCGTTCCCTTCGTTGTATCTCTTGTCAGAATGCTGTCTTGGGCTTGTTGAAATTTTCTGAAAAGGAGCGTTTGACTTTCCGGTGAGATGCCTCGTCCGGTATCAGTAATAGTGATTTTTATCGTTGCATCTTGTGCAGTAATGGCTAGTGAAATTCCACCTTTTTCAGTGAATTTGATTGCGTTACTGATAAGATTGATAAGCACTTGTTTTGTTTTATTCGGATCTGCAAGCACATATATTGCCGAAGATGGGGGATTAACAATCCGCAAATAAAGATTTTTTTGTGAGCTCTCTGTTGCAAATTCTTTGATTGTGTCGTTTACGAGCTTTACAATATCAAAGACTTCTTTAGTAAAGAGCATTTTCCCCATTTCAAGACGGGAAGTATCAAGAAAATCATTGACAATCGCAATCAGCCTCACGGTTGATTCATTGATGTCTTTTATCATTGCCAAAAGTTCAGGATCGGTAATTTTATCACCAAAAAATTGTTGAATCATAGACGTATTGCCGCGGATAGCAGTCAGGGGAGTCCGAAGTTCGTGAGAGGCGATTGAAAAGAATTCGTCTTTGGATCGTTCCATTATTTTTGCTTCAGTAATATCTTCAGTGAGCACTACGGCTCCAATAACACCGATGGTAATAATCGGGGTAATAAAAACTTTGAGGAATCGTTCTTTAAATTTTATTTCTTTAATCAAAATAGCTTTTTTTTGATCAAAACATTGACCAACAAAGGCGCGAAGATTAAGAGCAGTTTTTAATTGCTCTTCAATATGTGCGAAGTTGCATTCTTTGATTGTGGCGAACGGAGAGGACGCTGATGCACAAAAGAGTTGTCTCGCCATATGGTTGATAGTGATAATATTGTAATCGCGATCAACCATAACAAAGCCAACGGACAAAGAATTAATGGAGGCTGAAAGTTTGCTTCGTTCATCACTTAATTCTTTTGTTCGTTCGACAACTTTTTGTTCGACACTTGTTTTCTCAACCTTCAGTTGTTCTTCAAGAGCTCGTTCATCTTCCAGGAGATTAAGCATAGCTTTTTTTGTCTCTTCAAAGTTCATGTGTGAATTCTCAAAGTCAACCAAGGCTTGTTCAGGAGACGTTTGCGCTTGGGTAATGCCCAACTTATTTCGTAATTCTCTCAATTCATGCTTGAATTCAATCATCTTTAATTCTCTGCCGATCATTAATTGATTCATTCGGTCAAATTCCACTGCTTTATTTTTTAATTCTTCTTCCTGCTCGTGAGGTTTAACTAGAATAATTCGTATCAGCAGTACACAGCCAGCAATATTCAAGACGAAGCCTGTGAGAAAGACAAGCTGGTGAGCGAAGAAGAATGCAAAAAGAAGGAAGAGACTTCCGACAAAGAGAAGTCCTAGGGCCATCTTATATTGTCGTGACCATGAAAATTTCATAGTGGGCAGATGCGATTTTTGTACCTTATATTTCAGTTAACTGTTTTTCGGAAGGTTTGTCAATGAAGGGGTTTTTTCTGGAATGCAAGCAATATGGAGCGTAATTGCAAAAAGCCGTATGCTAAGAAAAGATAACCACCAATATAACAAAATTGTGAGAATATAAAAATAGGTCCCGTATGACTAAAGAGTTGTTCGGGGAAAATTGAATAGAGCAAATCTCCAACCAACGTCCCAGAATATCCCAAGAAGATACCTATCCATACTTTTGATGCTTTTCCTCCGCGGTATTCCCAGGTCATAATAAGCAGGAAGAACCCTGCAATAGAAAGGAGTAGATCGCCAACAGTATAACCAATGGTCACAAAGTTTTCCGCAAAAGAAGCCTCAGGATTATAGGCAGTAAAGATAGTAAGATAGGTAAATGCGGTAATCATAAGAACGCTAAAGGTTCCACAGACGAGATACACTTTTTTATTCATTTTTTTCCAAGAGACATCTGAGAGAAGAACCTCACGGATAATACCGGTAAGCATCAAGATATATCCTGCTAAAAAGAAATAATCGGCTATAGAAGGATAGGGCAGATCGTTAAGAATATATTCCAGATAGGTAAAGAGTACATCCGCAATCACCCACGAGAAAAGTCCGAGGGAAAGAGCTAAAAGAGAGACAAATCGTGGTCCTCGTCCATACGTACGAAAAGCAAGAAAGGCACTCATTGCGGCAATCACACTTGCGATGATATAAAAGGCTTGTTCCAAAAGCGTGTTAGCAAGGCCCTGTCCTAGAGGCCGCAAGACAAAAATAGCTACAACGATAAAGAAAAATACTATAAGAGAGATTGTTTGCTTATTCATTCTGTTTTCGTCAAACTATATTTTATTGAAATACTTTTCATGATTTCTTTGCCTTTTGTTTCACCTGCGTATTCAATGAAGAGTTCTTCAGCAGAAACCAAGATGGTGTGGAGATCCTTATCCGCGTAGAACGTTGTATAATTTTTAGCAGTTATCGAGCCAAAGTATTTTCCATACAAGCTGATAATTTCTGTCTGGACTTGTTCTTTACTTACAGCAACTGTCATTCTGTCTTTAGTATAGAACGATTTTTTTTCTTTTGTCTAGAGGCAAAAAAAG
>DATIGJ010000217.1:0-2747 GCA_035454765.1 Patescibacteria group bacterium | reverse complement strand
GATTTCAATTTTTGATTATCCTGTTGTTAGTGCTTTTCTTATCGCGTTTCTCGCAACCGCAGTCATTACTCCTCTTTTTATCATTATCAATAAAAAACTTGGACTCCTTGATGATCCAAAAAAACATATTCATCCTGCCATCATTCATGACAAACCAATTCCCCGAGGGGGAGGCATACCAATATTTCTTGGGATACTGATCGCGGCATTTTTTTTCTTACCGCATACTACAACGACATTCGGACTTTTCGCTGCAGGTTTTCTCGCACTTGCTGTTGGCATTTCTGATGACATTCTCAACGCAAAAGGAAAAGAAATTTCACCGATTATTCGTTTTGTCATCAATATTCTCACCGCAGTCATCGTGGTCGCAAGTGGTATCAGTATCAAATTTATTACAAACCCATTTGGAGGTGAAATTCTCCATCTAAACACGATTGGATTTGTTGTTCCCTTACTACAATTTCCTCTTTTCATTTCTGATATCATTTCCGTCATTTGGCTCATCTGGATTATGAACATGCTAAATTGGAGTAAAGGGGTTGATGGACAGATGCCTGGCATTGTCGCTATTTCAGCAATCGTAATCGGCATTCTCAGTCTAAGACTCCTAACGGGTTCAGAAAATAATATCGATGCTATCCTTTCATTTATCATTGCAGGAGGAGCTCTCGGATTTCTCTTATTTAACTTTCATCCTGCCAAAATTTTTCCAGGATACGGTACAACATTTTTATATCTTTTCCTTGGTGTTGCTTCAATTCTTTCGAGTGCCAAACTGGCAACAGCAGTACTTGTGATGGGAGTGCCTCTCGTTGATTTCATATTCACCATTATCAGAAGAATCCTTGCAAAAAAATCACCATTCAAAGGAGATAAGAAGCATCTCCATCATATCTTATTACAACTTGGGTATAATCAAAGACAGGTTGCATTGTTTTATTGGAGCATCTCTGCTATATTAGGTATAATCTCATTGACTCTTGAAAGCAAAAGTAAATTATTTGCAATAATCATGGTAGGAGTCATCACAGCAGGAGGTTTATTCTTCTTGCACGCTGTTACCAAACATACCAATGATGATACTGCTTCGTAATCTATTACGACTTCTTCGTCCGCGGCAGTGGATTAAAAACACGGCCATCTTTGGTGCTCTCCTTTTTAGTGGACAACTGTTTGATGTTCCGATGTTTCTCATGGTGAGCTATGGATTTCTTATTTTCTGCGCTCTCTCAAGCTCCATTTATATCATTAATGACATGCTTGACGTTGAAAAGGATCGAATACATCCTTTCAAACGTTTCCGGCCACTGGCAAATAACCAAATTCCTATTCCTCTTGCAGCAGGATTAGCAGCAGTTCTTGCTCTGGCATCAATTATTGCAAGTTATTTCCTGAGTCCAGGATTCTTTTTTGTTACTGTTATTTATTTTGTCCTCCATGTATTATATTCTCTTGTCTTCAAACATATCGAAATTATTGATATTTTAATCCTTGCAGGAGGGTATATGCTTCGGGTACTTGCTGGAGAAGTCGTCAGTGGATTTCATATTTCTGCATGGCTCTTCTTAACGGTTATCTCACTCTCCCTTTTCCTTGCTATCGGAAAAAGGCGCTCTGAGATGACGCTTCTTGCCAATCATGCAAAAGGAGAAATCGTCGCAGCAACAAGAAAAACGCTTTCACACTATTCGGAAAAGTTGTTGGATGTTTATCTTTCTGTTTTTGCGACGTCAACTTTTATTTCTTATTCACTTTTTACGTTTCTGGTTAACCCACAAACGACTATCATCCCGACTGATTCACTCTCAGCGGAAATACTCGGACCCTACCTACAAAGGAAATGGTTGATGATTACGATTGTTCCTGTCGTCTACGGAATAATGCGGTATTTACAGCGGATTTACGAAAAACATGAAGGAGAAAGTCCTGAACGGGTACTTTTTTCCGACAGGCCTTTACTCGCATCTGTCGTAATTTATACGCTTCTGGTTATCTTTATCATCTACGTCATTCAAATCTATTAGTTCTGTTTTTCCGTATATTCACCACTGATCCATCCAGAAGTCCCGTCTTTCAATTTAATCTGAATCCATCCCTGTTGTTCATCAAGATATTCATACACGTCGCCCGGACTTACCTGACCAATTTCAGCTCCATTAATACTGTCACGTACCCGCAAGAATCCCGTTGGGGTATCAAGAATAACAACAGTTTTTCCTGAAGCAGGCGTTGGTAGTATATCATTCTCTGCAGACGCTGAAGCGGTCAATGAAGCTCCACCAAAAAGACTCTCAACAGTACTCAGATACGCAGCAGCGGTTAATTTATACCCAAGTGGCGTTCTGATACGGATTGATTTCTCTTTATAGCCATTTTTTTGAATTCGTAAAACATGATCTGATTCTGTCGGATCTTTATACGATAGTGGCGATTTTCCGATGTCAATCGCATCAAGAAAAACAGTCGCACCTTCCGGGAGTGAAACGACAACCAACTCTGATGCTGTCTCGTCTTCTAAGGGAGTTAATGAGATATAATATCCTTCAGAAAGCGAATCTTTGGCGAATTTCCGATCAATAACGGTGAGCACTGATTCAGAAATAGTAATTTTTTCCTGAAATTCAGAAAGATCATTTTTGGTCGGAACAAGCCGTAACGTATAGTTCCCAACGGAAACCATTTCTGATGATTCACAAAGACATAACGGGGTTTCTCCAAGATATTCTCCATCTAAATAGACTTTT
>DATIGJ010000216.1:0-3369 GCA_035454765.1 Patescibacteria group bacterium | reverse complement strand
CCAGCGCAGTAATTGGCACTCTGTTGATTGGCCCATCAGTGTCGGCCTGTTCATCCGAGAAGCCATTACATCAACCCTTTACGACGTCAAACCAAGAATATAATAAATGTGAAACCCTTCGGAGTATCGTCATGCCTTATTCATTACCAGCCCCATCTTCTATCAATCAATTATTGTCTCAAGATACTGTTGCATGGAATCCTGCTCGTGAAGCGCTTTCTCAATGGGAACAACAATTTACTGCAGACAAATATAAAAATCTTGCTATTGTTTATTCACTTGGCCTTGATATCGGCTATCGTGAAAATACTCATGAAGCAAGCTCACAAGCTTATGAACTTGGAGAACAAATACTTGATAATGCTACACAAGCACTTGCTATCACCAATCGCTCTAAACCGTATGTACACTATGATCAAACGGGACAATCACACCCGTTACTTTCTGTCGTCGCAAATGCCTATTTATGTTAACGAGTGAGCAATCTCTTCAACTTCTGAAAATCCTCCTGCAGTTTTGGTTTAAATTTTTTCGGAAAACGCAACGCAGCAGCTGGGTGAAAGGTTAAAAAATACTTAATACCATCTTTTTCCTCAATCACTTCCCCGTGCTCGGAAGCCACTGCAACTTTGCGTTCTAAAACTCCCTCTGCTGCAACGCGACCTAGAAGCATGACAACCTTTGGCTGAATAATCGCAAATTGCTTCATCAAGTGAATCCTGCCATGAGCAATATCAGTGCTTGTTGGTGTACCACGATCTGGCAAATATTTCACGGGACTCGTGATATAGACATCCTTTTCATCATCAAAACCAATTTCTCGAATCAATGCTCGAAGTAATTGCCCTGACCTCCCAATAAACGGCCTTCCTGTTTTTGCTTCAAGCTTCCCTGGCGCTTCACCAATAAATACAACATCTGCATCAGGATTTCCTTCACCGGCAACAGCCACACCCTGTTTGCCAATCTTGCACTCTGCACACTTTTCAATTTCTCTTGCTATTTTGTCGAGTGCTTTTTGCTTATTCAACATAAAATTTTTAATTTCTAATTTACAATTTTCATTAAATGATTTAATGAATTAATTTACAAACATTATACCATTGTAAATTGAGAATTATTTAATGGAGTACTGCTTATCAGCAAGCATAATGTGGGCGGCTGAGAGCCTGGCGATTGGCACACGGAAAGGCGAACAACTCACATAATTGAGCCCTGCTTTGTGAAAAAATGCGATAGAGGTGGGATCTCCCCCATGTTCACCGCAGACACCAATTTCAAGCTTCTGAGTCGTCTTTCTTCCCTTCGTTACAGCCGACGCGATCAGCTCCCCGACACCAGTTGTATCAAGCGTTTGAAATGGATCATGCGGCAAAACACCATCCGCAACATACACAGGGAGAAACGATCTGCCGACATCATCACGCGAATATCCAAATGTCATTTGTGTGAGGTCATTGGAGCCAAAACTGAAAAATTCCGAAACTTCCGCAATTTCTCCTGCAGTGACAGCAGCACGGGGTGTCTCAATCATGGTACCAAATTGATACTTTATTTTGGTTTTATGTTCCTTCATGACTGATTCTGCAATTTTTAATAATTTTTTATGAAGAAATTTTAGTTCATTGACATGTCCGATCAAAGGAATCATCACTTTCGGCTTTGGATTAAACCCTTTTTTCTTCAAAAAACATGCCGCCTCAAAAATTGCCTGTACCTGCATTTCGCTTATCTCAGGGAAAAGAATCCCAAGACGGGCACCCCTGAGACCGAGCATCGGATCAACTTCCCGAAGAGAATCAACAACATTCAAAAATGCCAGTTTTTCATTGAGTTTTTTTCCGTTTTGTCCTCGTTCTTTCATCACGGCAATTTCAACGCTCAGATCCGTAAAATTTGGCAAAAATTCATGCAGCGGCGGATCAAGGAGCCTGATCACAACCGGCAGATTATCCATGGCTTTAAGAATATCGATAAAATCCTGCCTCTGCATCGCAAGCAACTCTTTCAAAGCATCTTTATAAACAAGATCAAAAGGAGCAAGTTCCTCTTCAATATCACGTATTTTTTGTTTTAATTTCTTTTTTTGCTCTTTTTCTGTTACTTCTACTAATTCCTGTCTCATTGGATTCAGTTGGTGTCTAAATTTTCTGACAGTCGGAGCCACCATAATTAACTTTTGAAACACAGGAATCCGATCCCCAAAAAACATATGCTCGGTACGACACAACCCAATGCCGCTTGCACCAAGACTTCGTGCTTTATGAGCATCTTTGGGCGTATCTGCATTTGCCCAGACGGAAAGCTTGGCATATTTATCAGCCCAGGAAAGGATTTTCAAAAGATCAGGATTGTCGTCAAGTTTGGGATTAACTTTTTCCAGATCCCCAAAGAACACTTCTCCTGTCCCGCCATCGATTGAGAGTACTTCCCCTTCGTTTATTTTTTGCTTTCCGACAGTCAGTACATGCTTACCATAATCAATGTCCAGATCTGACGCGCCGACAACCGCGGGGATACCGCTTCCCCGAGTGACGACTGCCGCGTGGCTTGTCTTACCACCACGCGCTGTAAGGACGCCTTTTGCCGATAAAATTCCTTTAATATCATTGGGATCGGTTTCATTACGAACGAGCAACACGTGTTCTCCTGCTTTTGATAACTCATACGCTTTTTCAGCGTCAAAAATAATTTTCCCAGTTGCAGCACCGGGAGAAGCAGCAATCGCTTTCGTGAGCAGCCGTTCCTCATTCACCGCCTGCTTCTTGGCAACATCGGTAAATGCTGGAAATAACAACTGTTCAACCTGTTCCGGTTTAATCCGTTGAACTGCGACATCAGGCGTGATAATCCCCTTTTCCGTCAAGTCACAAGCAATTCTGACAGCAGCAACGGCGGTTCGCTGTCCAGCACGAGTTTGCAGCATATACAATTTCCCGCGTTCAATCGTAAACTCAATATCCTGAATATCTTTATAATGTCGCTCCAATTTTCCTGCAATCTCAACAAACTCTTTGTAAACCTCAGGCATTTTTTTTGCGAGTTCTGAAATCGGCATCGGCGTTCTGATACCTGCAACGACATCCTCACCTTGTGCATTCATAAGAAATTCGCCATACAATTCCTGCTCTCCTGTTGCGGGATTGCGGGTAAAGGCAACGCCAGTACCTGAGGTGTCGCCCATATTGCCAAACACCATTGAGACGATATTCACTGCGGTTCCGAGATTATGCGGAATGTTATTGATCTCACGATAAATTTTTGCCCGTTCACCGTTCCATGAACGAAAAACAGCAGCGATCGCGCCTTCAAGTTGTACATAAGGATCTTGAGGAAAATCGAATTTTGTGTATTTTTTGACGATTTTCT
>DATIGJ010000215.1:0-4509 GCA_035454765.1 Patescibacteria group bacterium | reverse complement strand
ATGTACTAAAGAAAAATAGTAAAATAATTATTTTTTGGGCTGCATGGCTAGTACCAGGCCTTCTTTACAACCTCTTTATACGAACAGAACATGCAGGGTATCAAATGAGTTATCTCACCGGATTACTCATACTGATTTCTTATGCGATTTGGCGAACGACTAAAAAATCCATATGGTTATTTGTCACGGTACTAACAATCATTGCACTTTTTAATTTATACTGGTTCTTCTATGATCGCGATCCTGAATACGCTAAACCTTACCGACCGACCTCTTTTCATTATTCTGATATCAAAAAAAATGATGTAAAAACAGGAAGCAAAGTCTCCTTTGTAAGAAAAAATTTTGATCCACAAAGCACACTGATCGTTTCAACAGAAGTTTTGTGGCGCCCGTATTCATATTACTTACCAGAATACCATTATGTTGTACTTTTTCGTTTGGATAACACTGTTATTCCTTATAGTTATAATAAAATCGCTTCTCAAAAAATTGATATGCAGTGGTCTCAAGAAGAAAAATTTATTCTTACAATACCAAAAAATGTCACAAAAATAGTCTTTATGGACGATTCGACTCAATCATGGATCAAAAACTATCCATTTAAAACCCATCACCTTCCTGGAAATAGTGTCATAACTGAAATTTCAGTCCAACCTGAAGATAAATTATTCTATAATTACCACGAAATTATAATTCAACAGCCTTATCAGTAACGAAATATCTTATTATGAACCACGATAGCCAAACTATAAAAAACAAGAGGAGCAATATGCATAAGCAATCTTTCAATGGAACTTTCAGGATTATGCCATGCAGTTACATTATAAATCAGCAGATATAGCCCAAATTGTGAAAGAATAATCGCGTTCAAGACAAATACTGCCTTATCTGATCGTATACCAAAAGAAAACAAAGAAAAGAAATACATAATCCATAACAACCCCCAACTTTTTATATTGAATAATTCCTTTAATGTTCCGGAAAGCGCATGGAGCGTTTTATCAACCGATACCTCAAGACCATGATTCGTAGAATAACTTCCTTGTAAATCCATCACTTTCCTATCAAATTGCCATGAGATAAACGGAAGAATCCATAATCCTAAAATCAAAAACTGATAATACAATTTATGCCGAATAATATGTACACTAGCACACAAAATGATAAATACAGACAAAAATATCCCTTCAAACTTTATCAAAGATGTCAAACTCAGAAAGACAGTAAGCAAAACCAATGTTTGTATTGTTCTTTTTTTAAAATACTCAAAGAGAAAAACAATACTGACAAATGCGAAATAGCCAAGTGGCAAATCAGCCAAGCCCGCTTCAAGTCTACCTCCATGTCGGACAAAATTCTGTGTCGCCATAAGTAAAAAGGTGAATAATAATGCATATCGCAATGAATATTTTTTCCTTAATGCAGCAAAAAAGGTAATCGTCAAAAAAAGATAAAACGCAGTCGACGTTAATAATACCACCGTATCATCAACTTTTCCAAGCATAAGATAAATAAATGTTCCTAACAGGTTTATTGTTAACGGATATTCCGATTCCATATATGTCAGCATATCTGGTCGAATCATCCCTTCCCAAAAAAACACTTTTGCCTGCATGAGCCAATTTGCCCATGCATCCCATGCAACAACAGGACGAAGGAGAGCTTCAAAGATCACATAACTAACGGTCAGTACCATCCCAAGTAGTATCAACAAATCAAGACGTTTCCATGAGGAAATTTGAGGAAAAACAATTTTTATACGTTTTCTATTCTTAACCAAAACAAAAAGAAAAAGTACTATCCACGGAATAAGAATAAATTCTCTTTCCCACGGAACATACATCAGTGAATAAAGATAGAGTTGCGCCGATACCAATCCAACTCCAAGTCCATATGAAGCTCCAATGGCGATAAGATTATCTTTGGCGGATAACAAATGACAACCACGCAGGATTGCGTAGCCGATTGCGGAAAGAAATAAAATACTCAAAACAACAATAACAATACTCATGGTAATCTATATAAAAATCCTTCAGAATCTTTTGATGATTTAGGAATAATAGTATCCACCTGCAATGGAACAAATGTGGCGACATGAGTGTATGTACCTGTTTGGGAAAACTTAGCTACTTGTTCTTCATTTGTTACTCTAGTTATCAGACGAGGATATAAATAGTACCGTGCAAGATAAAATGACATTTCGTCCTTTGGCATAAAAAGAATATTTGCATTTTCTTGTGAATTTTTGTTAATGAACGTATAAAAATCATAGGTATCACCGAATAATTTATGCCGTTTTTCATGATCTGTCAAAAACGCCCATTCTCTGACTTCTGAAACAGACTTTACAGAGTTATAAAACACATTAAAAACAGCAAGCAAAATCGAAACGGTAAATAATAAGGAGAAAAAAAATTTCATAAAATTATCAAGCTCTTTATAATGATTATACCATCAATACTTTTAAGATTTAGTTAATATTCTATACATATTTTTTTCGTTTTTTGCTGCTTGATTTATTGATAAGTAATACACTACATTTTAATTAGATTTAAAATGAAAAAATTAATATTTTATCTTTTTTCTCTGACATTTTTTTTAATCAATACACCATTATCTTTTGCTTCGTCATTTTCTGACTCATTTACAAACACAAATGGCACAGAACTTCCAATTCACAATTCAATTTGGGAATGTTTTATTAACCCTGCTTCTATTATCAACAATTCTGTTTTATCTCAAAATGGCGACTCTTATTGTTTTTCAAACAACTTATGGACAAATGGTTATGCTCAAATAACAGGAGAGGTTTTATCGGCAAACTCACACCTTAGAGTAATTGTAAGAAACAACAATTATCCTAATCAATATATTTGTGAGGTAACACCTTCTGGGGCAAATATTTTAAAAGGAGCCGATCACCTAGCTTCAACCCAAACTATAACTTCAATCGGAGTTCATACCTTAAAATGTGAGGTTACTGGAAATACAATTAAAGCATTCTTAGATGGAAATCAAATCCTACAAGCAACAAATACTTCATTGTCATCAGGGTCTGCTGGTTTTTATCTCCATCCACACAATGTTATATATGACGATTGGGAGTCGGTTGATTTTGATGCCGCACCTGAAGAATCTACCCCATCAGCATCACTCGATGTACCCCTTTTCAAACAAGGCATCTTACCATTTACCGATAATGATCCCGTATGGGAAAATCAAGAATTTGATCACGCAAATGCAGGACAATTCTACTGCGGAAAAATACTGGCAGAGTGTGGATGTGCAACAACCTCTGTTGCGATGTTACTCAATTACTTCGGTGTAACGAAACTTCCCGATGGAGAAACACTTGGCCCTGGCACATTAGACTCCTGGTTAAAAAACAACAATGGATACAATAGAAATCTAGGAATCATATGGGCAGTTGCTGCTACTATCGCCCATAAAGCAAAAGCTCACAATCCGAGTTTTCAATACGATGCTCTCGAAGTTGATGATGACTGGACCTTTACCGATGAAAAACTTATGACTGATTTGGGAGAAAAAATTCCCAATGTTTTACAGGAAAACACAACACTTGGTACTCATTTTGTTGTTGCAAAGGGAATTGATACAGATAATACATTTCTTATCAATGACCCTTATTACAATTACACCAATTTAGCTTCGTATAGTAATACAGCAGCATCCGTCAGACGATTTATTCCTTCTCATTCAGATATGTCATATATCTCACTCTCCGTTGATAATGGCGTAACTGTAACACTAAAAGACTACAATGGAGATCCTGTTGGCAAAATTTATGAAGATTTTGGACCAGGAAATCCAACTGGAGATGAATCAAAACCACAACCAATACCCCTCACGATCATTGAATATGCCAAGCCAGAATCAGGCAACTATACTATTGAAGTCAATTCTGATAATCCACAAGACTTCCATCTTGATATTACAATGATAACCGAGGAAGGAGAAACGCAAACAGAGACATTGACAGGAATTGTCGGGCCCAACCAACCTGAATTATTTACGCTTATCTTTGATAAACAATCAACAACTGAATCTGATATACAAAAAACAGTTACTTTTAAAAGTACCCTCGAGGATATCAAAGAGTTGCGTCGCACTGATCTTCTTAGTTTCATAACTGAATTCACAATAACTCCTTTGATAAAAAAAGCGGAATATTTTCACAATAAAGAGGAAAGACGATCCCAAAAAAACAATAACAAACAAGCAAAACAGTTATTGGATGTAGCAGCCTTCTTGATTTTAAAAAGCCCAAAGCACTTTGTTGACCCACTAGCAAAAGAAATACTTCTGTATGATATTAATCAACTAAAAAAACTTCTGACCGATTAACATTATTCCTTTCCTACTTATCATCTGCTATCATCAATCAAAGTGAATTATACAAGAATTAACACATTTTTTATCACCATTACACTTTTCTTCTTTTCTTTTTTTGTTAACTCGTGGAATCTTAATGGTATGGGACAAGTG
>DATIGJ010000214.1:0-5571 GCA_035454765.1 Patescibacteria group bacterium | reverse complement strand
TCCCATTGATATTCTTTTTATCAACAATGATACTATTGTCTCCTTTGTTGAGAATGTCCAACCTGTTGCAGCCGATGCAGAGAATCCGACTATTTATCAACCTGAATCTCCAGCGGATAAAGTATTGGAAATAAACGCCGGCCTCATCAAACAATACGAAATTAAAAAAGGAGACAAGGTAACCATCGAAGTTCCAAACTCCCAAGAATAAATCACAAACAGTAGATCTTAAACTATGGTAATTTTAGGTATAGAAACTTCCTGCGATGAAACCTCAGCAGCAATCGTTGCAAAAAGTAACGAAACGCTCATACTCAAATCACATGTCGTTGCGACATCTCTTGCCATTCATAGTAAAACCGGCGGCATCATACCCGAAAATGCGGCTCGTGAACAAATCAAATATCTTTTGCCTGTCATCAAACAGTCACTTGAAGATGCAAAAATAACACTGGAAAACGTAGATGCAATCGCGGTTACCTACGGACCCGGTCTCATAGGCTCCCTCCTCGTTGGTGTCGAAACGGCAAAAACAATCGCACTGGTACAAGATAAACCAATCATTCCCGTCAACCACATGGTTGGACACATCTATGCGAATTGGCTAAGAGCAGAGAGCAAAGAGCACGGAGACGAACTCTATGCCCTACGCCCTATGCCCTACGCAATTCAATTTCCCGCCCTCGCACTGGTTGTCTCAGGCGGACATACGGATTTACTTCTTATGAAACGACACGGCGACTTTACGCTTCTTGGCGGGACACGTGACGATGCAGCAGGGGAAGCCTTTGATAAAATCGGACGACTCCTTGGTTTTGCCTATCCAGCAGGCTCACTCATCGAACAAAAAGCAAAGCTTGGCAATCCAAAACGATTTCTTTTTCCCCGTCCTCTCATCGGCTCAGGCGACTACGATTTCTCTTTTTCTGGGCTGAAAACAGCCGTTCTCAGAGAAGTAATAAAACTAAATAAAAATAAATCCCTCATCCCTAACACCTATACCCTAAACTCTAAGGATATCAACGACATCTGTGCCGGCGTCCAGCACGCAATCACCGATGTCCTGGTGAAAAAAACACTCAAAGCGGTACAAGAATACAAGGTCAAATCACTTTTGCTGTCAGGCGGCGTCGCAGCAAACCAAACTCTCCGCGACGAATTCCAAGTTTCAAGTTCAAAGTTCCAAGTTAAATTCTTTGCGCCAGCGAAGAATTTATGTACCGATAATGGCGCCATGATAGCAGCTGCAGCAGCATACAATTATCATCCTGTTCCGTGGAAAGAAATCACCGCAGATCCCGAACTCTATTTTGATTAAGCAGGCATGTGTGTCTGGTGGAATGAAATAAATTCTTTTACTTTATCAACCACCTGCGGCGGTGTGTATTTCACTTTGACGAGATACCCTGCCGCTCCGGCACTCATCGCTTCTTGAATAACATGTTCTTCAGTCAAATTTGTCAACATAACAACAGGTAAACTTGCACTCTGCGGATCTGATTTTAATTGTTTTAACAAATCAATTCCGTGCATATTGGGAAGCATAATATCAAGCAACATTAAGTTTGCATCAGGATTATCTTTCCCCAATTTCAATCCTGTCGTCCCCTCATCCGCAGTCAAAACAGTAAATCCCTCTCTTTGCAAAATTTCATTATAAATATCACGCAAAAAGAGATCATCTTCAACCAAAAGAATCTTTCCCTTCTGTCCGCTTCCTGACGCTGAAGGTGGTGTTGCCGGAGGTTGTGAAGGTGGAACACCTTGAGAAGGCGGTTGCTGTGGTGGTTGACTTGACGGGTTCATCGGATCCATATTTCTTCAATAGTATACTGGTTGCTCACGAAATGCAAGATCGCTTGCAAGAAATGGTATACTATACTTCACGATGGATCCACTTATTCTTATTTTTATTCCTCTTATTATTGGTTTTTTCCTTTCCTTTTGGTATTTCAATAAAAAAATTACCGAAATACAAAAACCGAAGACTGACCAGGCACTCCTTGAATGGCTTAAATCTATGCAGCAAAGCGTTGACTCAAACACCTCATCAATGATGCGAACGCTTCAAGAAAATAGTAAACAATTAAATGAACGTCTCGATAAGGCCGCACTGGTGATGCGTGATGTCGGGAAAGAAGTCGGAGAAATGAGTGAAATCGGACGATCTATGCGCGAATTGCAGGATTTTCTCAAAAGCCCGAAATTACGTGGCAATATCGGCGAACACGTGTTGAAAGATTTGATCACCCAAATTTTCCCTAAAAATAGTTTTCATTTACAACATCAATTTCGCTCAGGCGTTAAAGTTGATGCCGCGATACAGACAGACGGCGGCATGCTTCCGATTGATGCTAAATTTCCGATGGAAAATTTTCAAAAAATACAAAAAGCAAAAACAGATGAAGAGATACAACTCTACAAAAAAGAATTTGCAAAAGATATCAAAAAGCATATCGAAGCAATCGCGGGAAAATATATTCTACCGGATGAAGGGACAATGGATTTTGCCCTTATGTATGTACCGAGCGAAGCAGTTTTTTATGAAGTGGTGAATATGGAAGACCTCGTTGACTATGCAAGAAAACAGCGCATCTACATCGTCTCACCAAGTACCCTCTACGCGCATTTGCAAACCATTCTTCTTTCTTTTGAAGGCAAAAAAATTGAGACCCAATCACGCGAAGTATTTCGCCTACTTCGCGCTCTCCAACTTGATTATGAAAAGGTCAATGAATCGCTCGATACACTCGGCAAACACATCGGCAACGCCTCAAATCAATTCTCCAATGTTCAAAAAGGCATTCATACGCTGGGGAATAAATTAACCTCAGTAAAACACCTGGACAAGAAAAAGGAAATAGAATTAACAGACTAATTTTCAATTTACAATTTTAAATTTTCAATCAAATTTCAATGTCACAATGTTTAAAAAATTAATGCATTGAATCATTCAATGAAAATTAAGAACTGAAAATTGAAAATTGTTTAGTATCCTGTAAAATCTTCCACGTCAATATTTTCCGCAGGTACTCCTATATCAAGAAGCAACGACCTCATTCCTGCAACCATCGCGGGTGAACCAACAATATAAAAAACAGCTTTTGAAAGATCGCCAACATATTTCTCAAGCATTTTCTTGGAAACCCGCCCCTTTTCTCCTTGCCAATCTCCATTTTCCAAATCCTGCGTTACTGTATAAACAACACGGATATCTTTGTTTTTCTTCGAGACACCATGGAGCGCTTTATGAAAAATAACGTCTTCTTGTTTTGCAAATGAGGCAAACAGCGTCATTGGATGAGAAAGAGACGTATCAACAAGTGACGTCAACAAACTATGAAATGGTGTCACGCCAATCCCACCAGCCAAGAAAACTTTTTCTTTCTTTTCATGTTTGGGAAGAAGGAACCATCCCATTGGGCCGAAAAACTGTACGAGATCGCCAGGCTTTAAATTATGCAAGGTTTTTTTAAAACTACTGTCATAGATTTTGATGGTAAACATGACAAATTCTTTCTCATGAGGAGAAGAAGCAATGGTAAAATATCTTGTCGTTCCCCGATCATCAGCATCTTCATGTGGTAAATACATCCTCAGATATTGTCCGGGAATGAACTCATCAAATTCGCCATTGCGTTTGAAATAAAACGCATACGTATCTTTCGCAACGTTCTCTTTCTTGAAAAACGGTAGCTTAAATGTCGTCGCCTTCCCCATCCCCCTGTTATACCAATAATATCTTGCCTTGTAAACTCATACAAAATTTTGAAACTACATCTGTATTTGCTATAATCTCATCCACTATGATCTTTTATGCAGCTGCAAGAGGTATAGAGAGACTCGGGGGAAAAATAAAGCGTATGAATGAGTCTTTAGTTCGAAGAACTGAATTACAGCGTATACGACAAGATGAGGACACAGTTAATTACCGAGCTTGGCGAATTCTTAGAGGTCATAGACCACCTTTGCTTCCTCGATCTCGACGCCCGATTGGTGATAACAGATTATAAAACTTCTCTCAGCGTTTGATACCCTTGATACTTTTGCTACTTTTCCTTACAATAGCCACATGCCCGACACATCCAAACTTAACAAAGAACAACTCCAGGCAGTAACACATGGAGATGGACCACTCCTTATTATCGCCGGTGCCGGAACCGGAAAAACAACAGTCATTACCAAACGTATCGAACATCTCATTCTCGAAAAAAATATTTCACCAAGCAATATTCTTGCCCTTACTTTCACTGAAAAAGCAGCAGCAGAAATGGAAACCCGTATTGACCAAATTTTACCCTACGGCTATAGCACCATGTGGATTGAGACTTTTCATGCTTTTTGTGACAGAGTCCTTCGACAAGAAGCGATCCATATTGGCCTGACTCCCAAATACGATTTGATGACTGAAGCAGAAAGTCTACTTTTTTTGAAAAAACATTTATTTGATTTTGAACTTGAATACTTCCGTCCCTTAGGTAGTCCGTTAAAATTTTTGCAGGGCATGCTCCAACATTTTTCCCGATTAAAAGATGATGATATCAATCCTGACCAATATCTTACGTACGCCAAAAAACTTTCTTCCAAAAATGAAACTCCTGAAGATGAAGAAAATGCCAAACGGACAATGGAACTCGCAAAAGCCTTCAAACAATACGAAGATCTCAAAGCAAAAGAAGGAGTTATGGATTTTTCCGATCTGATCAGTAACGTATTAAAACTCTTCCGCTCCCGCCCAACGATTCTTAAGAAATATCAGGAACAATTCAAATTCATTCTCGTTGATGAATTTCAAGATACCAACTACGCCCAAAACGAAATGGCAATTCTTCTTGCCGGAGAACAAAAAAACATCACTGTCGTTGGTGACGATGACCAATCAATTTATCGCTGGCGGGGAGCTGCAATTTCCAACATGATGCAATTTCGCTCGCATTTTCCAAAAGCAACGATCATAACGCTGACAAAAAATTACCGATCCAGCCAAACCATTCTCGATGCCGCCTATACAATGATTCAACAAAACAATCCGGATCGTCTCGAAGTGAAAGAAAAAATTGATAAAAAACTTACTGCCATGCGCGAAATCAAAGGCGAAGACATCGAATTTCTCTATACAACCAAAGGTGAAGACGAAGCAGAAGAAGTTGCAAAAAAAATTAAGGAACTGGTCAAAAAAACCGAACTCCCCTACAACGATTTTGCCATTCTTGTCCGGGCAAACGATCATGCAACACCATTTATGCGATCATTGGAACGACTCAAGATTCCCTATCAATTCTTAGGACCTGAACATCTCTACGAACAGGAAGAAATCAAAGACCTGATCTCCTATCTGCACACGCTTGCTAATTTTGAAGACAATACCTCACTCTACCGCGTGTTGACGTTGCCGACGTTTGCCATTGAAGCACGAGATATTGCTCTTATCTTTACCCATGCAAAGAAAAACAATCTTTCTCTTTTTGAAGCATTAGAACAAGTAGAAACAACAAACGTCACCGAAGAAGGCAAAGAAAAAATGACAAAAATCGTAACCATGCTCAAAGAACACTTGGCAAAAATGCCCCA
>DATIGJ010000213.1:0-9042 GCA_035454765.1 Patescibacteria group bacterium | reverse complement strand
AGGTTGGTATCTCGAGAGGTTTATGGTCTCTTCCCATCGGCGGATCTTTCCTTGAAAGACAATCTTTTCTTCAAGATACACCACTTCGTTCCGCTCAGCGGGACTTTGCGGTGCAGGGATCGGTAAAAGTGGTGTCAATTTCAGGATCGGTTTGGCAGTAAAGAAATGTAGTGACGTATTTTTGACCCGAAGGAGCAGTGGAAGGTTGTTATCCTGGAGAAAGGTCGGGATCGAGAAAGTTGCAATTTCAGCCTGTTTTGCGTCAGGTGTCCCAATATTTGCAAGAAGCAAGACCCCTACTTTTGGTACGACACGGGTCGCTGTTGTTGTAACGTTTTGGGGAACAAGTTCAAAAAAGAGCATGCCGTAATAGCCACCGAGAGGAATTTCCTTTGGTGTGGTAATCGTCATTTCGATTGTTTTTGTTTCTTGTGGGTCTAAGATAAATTCCGTTTCAGGCAAGCTGATCCATGAGAGAAGAGGATTGTTTTTTGTTTCGGTAAAGAGATAGTCGCCTTCTTCACCAGTTGTTTGAAAGTCATTGAGGCTTGCTCGAAGTGGCAGCGGGTTATCGGTAATATTGTGAAGAGTAATTTCTTTTGTGTATGTTTTGTCTGGAGAGAGGGGGACGTTGATGATGATGGGGGAGACGCTGAGAGATTGAGACGAAGCGTTTGCTTTGCTTAAGTGCAAAGTGCAAAGCGCAAAGTGCAAAATGACAATGCAAAATGCAAAACTAATTATTTTGTAAACGGTTTTGAGTTTGAAGTTTTGGTTTTGGTTTTGATTTTTGATCTTTGATTTTTGATTTTTCATAGTCTCTTTGAGATTTGCTTTTTGATCTCTTTAATAACTCGGTACTACTATATACAGTATGTCTGTCGTGTATTCTGCTGCCGGTTGTGTGTTGCTGACTGCAACTTTGTAAGTGATAGTGAATTGTTCATTGCTGATGGCTGTCGTGATCGGACCTGGATGGTCTGCTACAGGATCACCAGGAGATGCTGTGGTAAATCCAGCGTAGTTTGGTCCACCGTTCGTAAATCGGTTCGCAGTTCCTCCAGTGAGATCGCTGTCATTGGTTGTATAGCCAAATCCATAGCCAGACCAGCTCGTCGGTGCGGAATTTGGACTTGTGAAGTCACTGATGGTTCCGATGCCGATTGCGGTGAGCTGCTGGGTCTGACGCGCGTTGACAACATAGCCATTATAGGCATTCGTTGACGTAGTAAGGACGGTTGTTTTGCTCTCATCAGTATAGTTATTGCTTGAATTGAGATTATTGAATGTAATGGTTGGACTATTAACGCTAAAAGTAAGTTGTGCAGTAGATGTTGTCGCAGAAGCGACTGGACTGTAGACGCTTTCGGTAAACTCATTTTGTTTTGCTCGTACTTTAATCGTGTAGGTTGTCTCCTGCATAAGTCCGGTGACATACTCACCGGTTGCACCACCCCAACCTGCGTATGTTTTGTAGTCATTTGTTTCGAGTGTGTCTCCAATGGTATTGTCGTTTTTGATATACCGGATATCATCGGTAAAGTTATCGGCACTGATTGCGATGGCATACAGTGTTTCTGATGGATTATCTCCAGTATTTATGGTGAGATGTAGTCGGTCATAGTTTGTGCCTGGATTGGTAAAGGTCGGAGCGGGTGGAGTCGCAAGCGCCGTCAGATAGGTGAGTCCAAGATGTGTTTGGAAATTTTCTGAAGTGAGGTTGCCAAATTCGACTTCGCCAAGTATCCCAAACAAACCGTAGTTTTCAGAGGTACTGTTATTTGTTCCACTGCCAAAGCTATAGTCCTGCAGTTCATAATTGTCGCTTGCAGGCATTTGGGCGAAGGCTTCGCCAGTATAAAGTATTAAGTATAAAGTAGTAAGTATGACAATGGATAATATGATGTATAGATTTACCTTTTTACCTATTGCTATATGTTTTGATATATACATTTCTTTATTGTTTGATATAGTCATGGCTGAAAATAATGACCTCAAGATTTAATAATCTTTTAATATTAATTTAATACTATTTAAATAATTTTTTAAAGAGGTAAGTAGAAGGTCTGGAGACCAAAGAGGGATGGGAAGTAGGAGAAGGTACAAACTTGAGGAATACTTCTTTTATTACAAACGATTGCGGAGAGAACGGTTGCAAATGTTAAATCTACAGATTGTGTCGTTGCGATGGCTCGCAAGCTTTTTTTGATATCAGATTCTTCGGGGTAGAGAAGATTGATATTGCTCAGTTCAATAGCCCGCAGAAAGTCGCGGGCGACAGACGGACTAATAGTATTATAAAACGTTTGGTATGCGTCGTTAATGCTTATTATAGTAGTATAAATTTGATACGTGTTTTGCGCAAAGTATCGAAACTGCGCAGCAGCATGGATGTGTTTTGGATGCGCTCTGTCAATGAAAGCGACAAACCCATCAGGTGCGATATAGACTTTTTTACTGATCATAATTTAGTGATTAGGGCTTAGTGTTTAGTGCTTAGTAACCATAAGTGTTTCGTTTTGACTAATCACTAAAACCTAACCACTAACCTCTATGTTAGTTTTAGCGATGCTGCGCGTCCCTGTAATCGGAGCAGCGGATCATCCAATGAAAAGTGTTTGTCAGGGATTTTTTTAAATGTTTTTATTGTTGTTTTTTCGACAACTGGTGCGTCAACGTCTTTATGAAAATTTTCTACTTCCTGTTCTGTGATTCGGATATTACCGCCATCTTTTATGGCCTTTAATTTTTTTTCCACGTTGTACCGACGAATCGTCAGGGGATGAACTTTTAAAATAAACGCCACCTGTTTGACACTAAGTAAATTATTCATAAATAAAACGACGTTAAATGGTTCTATGGTTTTAACGTTATAACCATATAGCCATAGAACATTTTGGTACTAAATAAATTCTACATTACAGTTTTTTTATTGATAACGGAACAGAATTTTGACCTAAAGATAAGTATACAATCGTTAACAATAGTATGTAATTTTATACAAAATTTGTCAATAGTTGACGATTCTGCTGAGGCTACTCCATACTTGATGAAGCTTATTAATATATGAAAGAATCGCAAATCGCAAATCGCAAAGAGCAAAAAAATTTCTTGAGATTTTTCTTGGGATTTTCTTTTGTTGTTTTATTTTCCGTTTTTAGTTTTACGTTTTACGTTTCATCAGCGGTTGCTTCGACGGGGATAAATAATCAAATAAATTTTCAGGGAAGACTTGTTGACGCTGATGGATTACTTGTTGCTGATAGTACGTATTCGGTTGTGTTTACGTTATATGATGCGGCAAGTGGGGGGACGACCCTGTGGTCTGAGACACAAAATGTGGCAACTGTAGATGGTAGATTTCAGGTTGCGCTCGGATCAATCACTTCTCTCAGTGGGGTGAATTTTAATTCGGATTCGATCTATCTGGGGATAACTGTTGAGAATGATGCTGAGATGACGCCCCGTATTCGGTTCGCTGCTGTTGCCTATGCCTTTAATGCACATATGCTCAATGGAGTAACTGCGACACAAAGCGCCAATGGATTCACAATCTCAGGTGGTACCAGCACCCAGAAAGTTCTCGGCATCAATAATTCTTTGACGTTTGCCGGTAATGATGGGATGACAATTACCTTTCAGGGGACGGACACCTATGTAGGCAGGACGACAATAGATGTCTTAACAAATAAAACCATTGGCTCCACAGGGCTTACCTTTTCAGGAGCGACAACAGATATTACTACTGCTACCGATGAAGATTTTGTTATTGCACCAGATGGGCTGGGAGAGACGATTATTCTTTCCGGTGGGAATACTGCTTTTGTGGTTGGACAAAGCGGCAATATCAATATCGGTACACAATCTGCATCGGTTTCTCCTTATAAATTGTATGTGAGCACCTATGAACCGGCGACTGCAGCGGCGATGATTGAAAATACTGCAGCGCTTTCAGGTGGTACAAGTGAGGAATGTGGCGTCATGAATTGTTCGGTGGGATTGATGGTTAAGATGGGAGCACCTGGTAGTGATACAAACGCTGGTTCGACTGATCGTTTTTTGCAATTTATGCGCGGTGATGGATTGGTTGTCGGCAAATTTCAGGGTAACGGGACTTCAGGTGTCTCGTATACGTCAAGCGGTGCGGATTATGCAGAATACTTTAGAAAGGAGTTTCCTGAAGAAGTACTTTCTCCAGGAGATCTTGTGTGTCTTGGATTGGATGGGGGCGTAACTGCCTGTACACAAATGAATAAAGGTATTGTCGGTGTTATCTCTGATCGGGCGATTGTCATTGGTAATGATCATGAGGGAGATCCCAATTATGTTATTGTCGGTCTCATTGGGCAGCTCGGTGTTAAGGTAGTAAATAGTAATGGGAGTATTCAGTCTGGTGATCCACTGACGTTTTCCGATATTCCCGGTGTTGCTATTAAGGCAACGACAGCAGGTGAAATCATTGGCCGCGCAACAGCATCTTATACAGAGGAATCCTTTGGTGAACTTGGAATTGTATCTGCGTCAGTGAGTCGTTCATGGTATGATCCAGCAAATGCGTTCACCTCGCTTGATGGGTTTCGTCTTGAGATAGTTGATGCAACTTCATCTGCTCGTCCACGTCTGGTTGATAACGTCGGTCAAACAATTTCAGAGCTTGCTGCATTTTCTGACGTAATCATTGGCAATATCAGGACAGGGTACGTGATTGCTGAAGGTACGATTGCTGCAGGTGCTCTTGAAGCACGACAAATCACTACGGATGCGCTTACGGTGACAACGGATAATATCTTTCTTGGTGGATTGACACTCCGGGAACATATCGTACAGATTGTTCATGACACGCTCCGTGAACAACGTTTGGAAGAAACGGCAGGGACAGGACTTACTTTTTCTGAAGCTGGAGTAATAGATTTAGAGTCACGCATTACGAATTTAGAGACATTTTTTTCTTCTTCATCGGCTCATATTCTTACTGATAGTTCAGGGTCGCTAATAAGTTCTCAAGAACAACAAACTGCTCCGTCCCCAGTTGACTATGACGACAACTTGACTACTGTTGAAGGGCTTGAAGTTAACGGTATTGCCACTATTTCTTCTCATCTTCGCGTGCAGGCAAATACGCTTGTTGAGGGAGTCTTAACTGTGATTGACACGCTTATGACAAGGAACTTTATTAGTAACGGTCTAGCGACATTTTTTGATACGGTTGTCTTTAAAGGAGATGTTGTATTTGCTCAGCAGCCTACCTTTAGCAAAGATACGGCAGGTTTTGCTATCGTCAGAAAAGGTGCTGATCAAGTAACTGTCTCCTTTGATAAACAATATAAGCAAACACCTGTTGTTAATGCCAGTATTAGCCTTGAAGAGATGAGCAAGAGCATTACTCCCCTTAGGGGTAGTGATGAAGATGCACAGAGTTCGTTTGAAGAGGCAGTTTTGGGGAGTAATATTACGTACATTGTGACTAAAAGAACAACGAAGGGATTTACTATTCTCTTGCAACAACCTGCTCAAGAAGATCTCACTTTTGCATGGACTGCATTCTCAGTTAGCGATCCAATTGTATTTACCAGTATGCCCACTCCTGTGCCGACAATTTCGGCATTGGAACAGTCCTTGGCAGGGGACGCCTCATTGTCCGCAAAGCCAATTCAGGCAGGGAAGGAGGTGAGTGAAGATGCAGACAGTAATCCGTAATATTCGTTTACTTATTCGTAGTTTTGTTATCCTGTATAAAACGGGAGTAACATAGGAAGATCAAAGATCAAAAATACAGGCAGGAGATTTTTGTGTTTGCACCACATTGACAATGTGAAGCACTTTTTGTCATACTGCGTGTATGAGTGCATCTGAAAGTGGAGCAAAACACAAAAAGTTCCCCAAGAAGGTACTTGTTATTGGGGTGATTGTCGTCATAGTTCTTTTGCTTGGTGTCGGAGCGTATTTTTTCTTTGAATATCGAAAAGCTCAGGCAAATCCGTCACAGGCAGCACAAGCTGAAATCGAGCAACTGGTTACTGAAGTAGGGAAGTTAATGGTTCTTCCATCGGACGAGGAACCACAGGTCGCGACTGTTTCGGATATAACCAAACTGAAAGAGCAGCCATTTTTTGCAAAAGCACAAAACGGCTATAAGGTGTTGATTTATACGAAAGCGAAGAAAGCAATATTGTATGATCCTGTTGCGAAAAAGCTTATTGAAGTTGCACCGGTCAATCTCGCAGATGCGACGTCTCCAACTCCTGCTGCACCAGTTGTCGTTGCGTTATATAACGGTACGACGGTGACAGGGTTGACGACAACGGTTGAAAATGAATTGCAAGAAAAAGGTGCAAATGTTACGGTGAGTACCAAATCCAATGCGTCACAGTCAGATTATGAAACAACCCTCGTTATTGATTTAACTGGTCAGCATGCTGCTCAGGCAAATGAACTCGCACAGCTTCTTAATGGGGAAGTAGGACAACTGCCGGCAGGTGAAACAAAGCCTGAAAACAGTGAAATCCTCATCATATTGGGTAGATAAATTCCTCACACAAATTTAGTCCTATAATTAGGTATTGACAAATGGTTTTAGTCCCGATATAATCCTGACTTATGTCTGTGTTCTAGAAAACACAGCCGCAAAAAATTATGTCAGCACCAGTAAGAGAAAGAGAAGGAAGAGCAGGAGCTCCACGACCAGGACAGGTTCGTGAAGTATCCGTTGAAGAAGTTCGTGAACGTCAAAGACTTGATACGGCTACCCGCGTTATTGCTTTCCGCAATGGAAAGGCTATTGATCGCACAACTTTGAGTCCAAGAGTTCAGGACGCTATCGTTGCAGCGCAACGTGCAGTTGTTGATGCAGAACCCAAAAAACCCGCTGCGGAAAAAAGAATCGTCGTAAATGCTTCTGGAACAAAAACAGTGATTGATATTGTCACTGGTCATCAAGATGGTGTATCAGTTGATCCAAACACAGGCGTTATTTCATTAAAGACACGAAGCGAGCAAGTAAAAGAAGGTACGTGGCCATTCAGAACGATAGTAAATCGTGATAATCATGGCGAAGCAAAAGTTGCTCGTGTTATATTAGGAGCTCCAACGAAAAGATTTACTAGAGAAGCTGTTGAAGTAACTGTTGTAGAAGCAAGAGGTGGAGAAGTCAGAGAAAGATCAAGAAAGGTAACTGATTTGGATAGTCTCTTTGAAGATGCATATGATCATGCGATTCCTGTAAGGCGAACTCTTATTCCACGATCTGGTCATGAATCATTTGGAACTGCTTTAAGGATTGATCTCGGAGAGGCATCAGGAGGCGATGAGAGAGCAATACAAAAACGCATTCGACATACGCTAGCAGTTATTGATCACGATCCAGCCTACGCTCAGGATCTAAGAGGTACGGTTATCGTGGTAGGAGCTGGAGCTTCATCTGTTGCTGTAGGTAATGAGAAAAATGCTACGAAATTACGTCTTGCTGGTGTTACCAAGAAATATCAGATAGAGGGAATGCCTCTTTTAGACCCAACAAAAATAAAAGAACGCAAAGAAAGAACTGGTGTATTAAAAATTGGTGTTCCTGTAGAACATATCCATGATGTCCGATTGCTTACGACAGAAGGATTAATTCGTGTCGTACCGGGAAATCGCGCAGATGATCTCCGTAAACGAAAGGTGGAATTTGTTGCAGACGCTGCAGGAGAAATTACCTTAGGATATAGACAAACTAGAACGATCGAACGTGAAGCATCACGAATTAGACCAAGACTTGAGGCTTTATTAGCGGGTAAAAATAGTATTATTGCTGGAAGAAATCCAGATCCATCAGAGATTGTTATTGCATTAGGACTGAGAGCTCCAAGATTAGATAGGGCAACAAGAGCTCCCGAACAGGAGAGAGCACAAGCAAGAAGGAATGGTCTTGGTCTTCAAAGATTGGTACAAACTGCCAATGAACATGTCCGTGGTTTATGTGTAGAAATTGACAAACAATTTGCAGATAAGGGAAATCAAAGATCACGATATGATATTGCTGTTCAGGTAGTAGCAGAAGCTTATAGAAGAGGCGAAAATATTAATGCAGATTTAGTAACCACATTGATAGAGACCATTGCACCAAAGTCAGGTCATGAAAAACTATCTGCAGCTGCAGTCCGTGCTGTCGAAGCACTTAGTACGAGTACAACAGATATCGGACGAAAAAGATTACAAGCTTTATTAAGAGAAGCTGGTGTTCCACATGATCAAGCAGGAAGGTTGGCACAGACAATCACAAGAGATGCAGGAACTGTTGCAAGAGACAGAGATAGAAGAGGTCGTGGACATGAACCTGAAAGAGGAAGGAAAGCTCCGACCGAAGCAGGTATAAAAGCAGCATTGTTGGATTTCTTCGTTGAGATTCAAGGAATGAGTGGTAGGGCACGAACGACTAGAACAGCAGAATTACAAGCTTTAATAGCAAGAGTACCAGATGAAGAAGTACGAGGCAGACTTTCCGCACAGCTTGGTAGTGTTGTTGAAAGTGGCGTTCAACGAGATCCGACACCACGAGAACAGGTAGTTGCTTTATTACGTAGAGATGGTAGATTTGTACCTACAAGAACAGAAGCACATGCTGTCTTATCAACAGCAGGATACGAAGGATCTGTTATTGAAGCTTACTTAGATAGCATTTATGGCAAAGCTAATGGAAGAAGACGTCGTGTTAAAGCTGAACCAAACGGTAGAAGAAGAGAATAAAATATTTCTTACTAAACTTCCTCTTGTTTCCTCAGTACGATATTCTATCCAGATTGCTTCATCACACGATAATTTTTTCTCACCCTTGACACCATAGCCTCTTTTTGTGAACAATAGACTATATGCCAGCTCCAGGAGAAGCCGCACCAGCACAGCCAGTAAGGCCACAAGAAGTTAACCGTGGCGTCCTTCCCAAAAGAGAAGGATCCGCAGCACCTCTTTCATCTCCCGCTAGGGAGTTTTTTGCCTCGTATGTGCGTGATGTTCCTCTCATTGATCAGCCTGAAGGTGGAAACATAGATTTTGAGAAGTGGAGAG
>DATIGJ010000212.1:0-3766 GCA_035454765.1 Patescibacteria group bacterium | reverse complement strand
GAGCAGAGGAGCGTATTGCCCAAATCTCCAAAAACGTCTACGAATATTTTATCAAATAGCCTTTTTGCTATAATGCAAGCATGGCATACGAGGTGTTACTCTTTTATAAATACGTTGCTATTGATGATCCTGAGAAGGTTTGCGAAGCGCAGAAAACATTGTGCAAAACATTGCATTTGAAAGGTCGAATTATTGTCGCTCATAATGGTATTAACGGGACAGTTGAAGGAGTAAAAAAAGATACGACTGCATATGTAAAGCAGATGCAGCAAGATCCGCGATTTGCGAATATTGTTTTCAAAAAAAGTGAAGGGACAGGGGAAGCCCTTCGAAAGCTCCAAGTGCGTGTTCGACGGGATTTAGTAAGCGATCAGACGGATGAGTGGGGCGTTGATCCACATAAAATTACAGGTAAATATCTTACCGCAGAGGAATTACATCAATGGATTAAAACCGGCAAAAAATTTTACATCATGGACATGCGAAATAATTACGAGCACAAAAGCGGGTACTTTAAAGATTCAATTCTTCCTGACATTGATAATTTTCGCGATTTGCCAAAAGTACTCCCCGAACTTAAAAAGTTTGATGATCGGCCGATTGTGACGGTCTGTACTGGTGGTATCAGATGCGAACGGGCTTCGGGTTTGTTGATAAAATATGGATTTAAAGACGTGTATCAGTTGCTTGATGGGATTGTGACCTACATGGAAAAATATCCAAATGAGGATTTTCTTGGGAAACTCTATGTTTTTGATAATCGGCTCGTGATGGGATTTGAGACAGACAGTCCGAAGCATCAAATCATTGGTCGTTGTATCGTTTGTAACGCATCGAGTGAGCATTATGTGAATTGTCGTAATAATATTTGTCATCGGCATTATATTGTGTGTGACAACTGTGTTGAAAGTGATGGAACAATCCTGTGTCCACAAGGATGTCGGGATACGAAAGGTGGTGAACGGTAATGGCGACAAAAACAACAAATACAAAAAATTCAAAAAAAACGAAAAAAGAAGAATTTAAAGTAAACGGGGAACAATTATTACAAAAAATTAAAGAGTTAATTAAAGAAGGCAATATTAGAAAAATTACGATTAAAGATAAAAAAGGGAAGGAACTCATAAGTTTTCCGTTGACGTTTGGTGTTGTGGGTACGGTTATTGCACCTGTGCTTGCCGGTGTTGGCGCACTTGCAGCATTGATTGGTGAATGTACGATTTCCGTTGAACGGGAAGAAAAATAACTGTGGTACAATAAGACGATGAAAGCTCCTGCGTTTTCTCTCTCTGATCAAGATGGTAAGATGCATACACTTTCAGATTATGTAGGGAAGTGGTTGATTATTTATTTTTATCCCAAAGATGATACCCCAGGATGTACGAAAGAAGCATGCAGTCTTCGTGATAATGTCAAGGAATTTGAGAAATTTGGTGTTTCGATTCTTGGTATCTCAAAAGATTCTGTTTCCTCACACAAAAAGTTTGCAGAGAAATATCAGTTGAACTTTCCACTTCTTGCCGATCCCGATCATCAAGTCATTGAATCATTTGGAGCATGGGGAAGGAAAAAATTTATGGGACGCGAGTTTGATGGTATCTTGCGAAATACCTATGTAATCAATCCCAAAGGTGAAATAGAAAAAGAGTATAAAGGTGTCAATCCGTTGACTCACGCGGATGAACTTTTGGCAGATTTGAAGATTTTATTAGATAAAGAATGATAGCAACAAAAAAAGATTTGCAAATTCTCCCTTTTGCTTCACAACAAGCGTGGGAAGAGTGGCTTTCGAAGAATCATACAGCAACACAAGGCCTCTGGTTAAAGATAGCAAAGAAAGCAAGTGGTATTGCAACAGTGACGTATGATGAAGCACTTGAGGTTGCTTTATGTTATGGATGGATTGATGGTCAATCAAAGTCAATTGATGAAAATTTTTATATACAGAAATTTGTTCATCGTGGCTCGAGAAGTATGTGGTCCAAAAGGAATTGTGACATTGTGACACGACTTATCAAAGAGAAAAAAATGAAACAGGCAGGGTTAGCGGAGATTGATGCTGCAAAAAAAGACGGTAGATGGGAGAGGGCATACGATTCACCAAAAAATATGCAGATCCCTGATGATTTTTTGCAAGAGCTTGGGAAAAATAAAAAAGCGGAAGCATTTTTTAAAAGCTTAAATAAAACAAATCTTTATTCTATTGGTTGGCGTCTTCAAACAGCCAAAAAGCCGGAAACACGAGTTCGGCGTATGGAAGCAATTATTGCAATGCTTGCAAAAGGGGAGAAGTTTCATTAAACCTAACACTCGGACAAAAAAGTAAGTAATTGACAGACGGTTCTTGTTTATTCTAAGATGGAACGACTTTAGAGGGGGGGTGATTGTATGGAGGAAAATCAAAATACACAGCAAGCGCCAGCGAAAAATAATGCCATTATTCCTGTTGCCATTCTCGCATTGCTTCTTATCGTTGCTGTTGGTTATTTCGTGACACAAGGAAATACGCAACAAACAAACTCAACTCAGACTGTTGCTGAGCAACAGACAACACCTGCTCCAACCGTGACGTCTGATGCAACAGAAGCAACAGGATCGGCATATCAGGATGGAGAATATGCTGTCGTTGGTAATTATATTTCACCTGGAGGTCCTCGTGAAATTGACGTGACTGTCACGCTTAAAGATGGAATCATTGTTGATTCGACATTTGTCGGTCATGCAACAGATCCGAATTCGAAGCGATTCCAGGGAGAATTTGGTGCAGATTATAAAACACAAGTTATCGGAAAACCTATTGATGAAGTTTTGTTAACTAAAGTCTCTGGCTCATCATTAACACCGAAAGGATTTAATGACGCGATCGAAAAGATTAAAGCTGAAGCACAATCAAGTAGTTAAAGTATGGATTCGTGGCAATTCAGTTTTGAGGCACTCGGAACTTCATGGGTGTGTGATCTTTTTGAGAAAGGTACCTTTCATGATGAACATCAGGCGAAAGCTGTCTTTCTGTCGCGGATTGATTCCTTTGATCGTATCTATTCACGATTTCGTCCAGACTCGCTTGTCTCAACAATTTCTCAAAAAGAAGGGGTATATCAATTTCCTCGTGATGCAAACACCTTGTTTGGTCTTTATCGTCAACTATATGATTTGACGGAGGGACGGTTTACGCCGCTTGTAGGAAATCTTATGGAAGAAATTGGCTATGACGCATCATATTCTCTCAAACCTCAATCGAAGATCCATCAGCCGCCTGTATGGGATGATGTTTTGACAATTACTGACAACCGTATTACAGTGAAAAAACCGGTTACCCTTGATGTTGGCGCAGGAGGGAAGGGGTATCTCCTTGATTTGCTTGGTCAGCTTTTGAGAATCTATGGTGTTTTGTCATATTGTCTTGATGCTGGCGGAGATATCGTTTATCGTACAAAAATTGATAAAACGCTTCATGTGGGACTCGAACATCCACACGATCCAAAACAGGTGATAGGCGTTGCGGAGATTCGTAATGATCAAAGTATTTGCGGTTCTGCAGGTAACAGGCGGGCGTGGGGTGTATACCATCACCTCATGGATCCATTAACATTAAAACCAGTTGATGCCTATCTTGCCTCATGGGTAATTGCTGATTCAGGGTTGCTTGCGGATTCACTTACAACGGCAATTATGTTGGTGGAGCCGGAAATAATACAACAAACGTTTCGGTTTGAGTATTTATTGGTACGACCTGATTTTTCAATCAAAAAGTCAGAAAATTTTC
>DATIGJ010000211.1:0-11917 GCA_035454765.1 Patescibacteria group bacterium | reverse complement strand
GCCAAATGATCCTTTACGACGCGGATCAGGATCGTCGTGAATCTTAAAGATAAAACTAATATTAGCTGGAGCAAAAGCTTGAGTGTGCATGTTAGAGAACGTTGTTATCCAAAAGTAATGTGACGAGTGCCTTTGCGATATTCCGTTTTGAATCTAGTAGGAGAAGATGTGATTCGCCGTTTTTTAATACAACGATTACTTCATTTGTTTCTGCCTGAAATCCTCTATCGGGTTTTCCGATATCATTTGCAACAACTGCGTCTGCATCAGATTGCTGCAATTTTGTTTGTGCCTCTTTTTGTAATTCTTCTTCAGTTAAATTGTGTTCAGCTTTAAAAATAACTAACCTAACATCTGGTTTTATTTTTTTAATTTGATCAGAAATTTTGATACGTGGTGTTAATTGTAAGGCGATACTTTGTTCGCTTGAAATTTTACCTGTTATTTTTTCTGCCAGTTGAAAATCAGACACCGCTGCCGTATGAAAAACAATATCAGTATTTGGTAATTCATGCTTGATAAGATCAAACAGTTCATCAGCTGTTTCAAACAGTGTTTGTTTGATGCCAAACCGTCCTTCAACGGCAGTTTTGGCACGAAGCAGTACTACCTCTGCTCCCAGTTGCAAACATGCCTCAGCAATCGCTGCACCCATTTTGCCGGAGCTTTTATTCGTAATGGATCGAACGTCATCAATGTTTTCCATTGTGCCACCCGCTGTGACAATCACTTTTTTCCCTTTCAGTATGTCAGAACGAGACAGGTGACTCAGAATTGCTGCTTTGATCACTTCGACATCTTCAAGTCGGCCCTTTGCTTCGTATCCACAAGCAAGCATGCCTTCAACAGGCTCGACGATATGATAGCCAAGTGAGGTTAGTTTGGTAACATTTTCCTGAACGAGCGGATTTTGCCACATATTTACATTCATTGAGGGCGCAAGAAGGATAGGTGCTCGCATTGCAAGGGTGGTCGTTGTCAAAAAGTCTTCAGCGACGCCGTGGGCGATTTTGGCAATGATATTGGCAGTTGCGGGAACAATCGCCAAAAGATCAGCGTTATCTGCGAGATCAATATGATCAACGCTACGATTTTTGAGGACATCTTGATAATCAAATCCTTTTTCAAACAGTTCTGTATATACTTTCCCTCCAGTTATCTTTTCAAATTCTTCCTGTGGTACCATTTGGGTTGCGTGTTTGGTAAGAATCACAGAGACTTCAATCCCCTCTTCTTGAAGCAATTTAATCAAATCGAGTGATTTGTATGCGGCAATCCCACTCGTAACACCAAGTAATACTTTCTTTTGCATGAGCTCATTATACCACTGAGGAAATTAAAATAAGAAATGAGGGGTAATTTTCTCTAGTTAGTGCTATATTTACAATATGAATTATGATGAGAATCGGTGGTTTTCTTTAAGATTTGGAGTTTATCATTTATGGAAGCTACGAAAAGTTTTTGGAGAAAAAGTTATCACAAGTACTAAATATCAAAAAGAAAGAGAAGCATGGATTGTTGCGGTAACTTTATTGGGTATCACCAAAATCACTAAGGAAACTTGGTGGATACAAATTCCTAAAGAGGATATTCCAGACATAAGAGCAATGACTCTTACTCCAGATGAAAATAAAAATTGGAATTATGTCAATTATAGAGATGTCGAAGTAATGGAAATAACTAAATATTCTAAAAATAATATTATTGAAGAAATTTTACATAAAATTAAAGACAAATATTATGGAAATAAAACTGGATTGGTTGTTTACTTAAGAAGAGATGAAAATATTCCAGATATGAAATTACTTTCACAAAAATTAAGAGATAAAATTAAAAATATTGCTGATATATGGATTGTTGGTAATACAAAACCTAACACTAATGATTTTATAGTGTTTAGTATATTTCCTGATGTTCAGGTAATTAATTTTAACGTAGATGAGGAAATAATTAAAATTCTACCAGGAGATACAATCGATTTATCAAGAGCAAAAGGAACAAAGGCAGAACTTATAAAGGGTGAATTTTATGTCGTTTTTAACCCTAAAGTAACTAAACGCTAAATTAGTGAGCCCGAGAGGATTCGAACCTCCAACCAATACCTTAAGAGGGTACTGCTCTACCGTTGAGCTACAGGCCCGTACTACGCAAGTTGAAAACAAAGAACGTAGAACTAAGAACATATTTTAGCAGACTTTAGACTTTCTGTCATGCTCGACGGGAAGCTGCAGCTGGTTTTCCGGTGCGAGGTGTAAGCATCTTGCCCAAAAGTTTCATTCGCAACATTTTCCTGCGGGCATCTCGTGCCTCAGGGCTTTCAAGTTTTACCGCGCGACCCGTATTGCGTGCATTTGCATCCAGAACAGTACTCATAAACTCTCCAAATGACATTTCAGGAATTTTCTCAACAGATTCCTTGAATGTTTTCCATGACTTTTTATTGCTTTCCCCATACACCATTTGTGTCAGAGCCTCTCCTTCTTCTCCTTCAGGTGGAGTTTCAGAAAGTTCAAGATCTTTTCCTGAATACGTCGGTTTATTTTGGGCAAGAAGCATAAACAGTTTGATTAACAGGAATAACAATCGTGTTAATTCGGCAAATTTATCAACGACTTTTGGTTTAAGTTCCAGATCATTTTCATCGTTAGTTATTGCATCAAGATACTGTTCAAGCTTATCAAGATGTTTTTCTTCCAATTTCCCTTCTCTGAATTTTTCAATATAGTCTGCAATTTCATCCTGTTTTTTCTCTTCCGGAGTTTTTGGTGTATCTCCTTCCTTCTGTTCATCAGTTTTTGCTGCTGCTTGTTCGTCGTCTGACGTACCTGTTTCAGGTCTTTCTGTTCGGTGATGGGTTGAGGTTATTTCTACATCAGGTGCCTTTTGTTCGCCGGAAAGAACCGGTTGTGCTTCGGCTCCGACAGAAATTTGTGGTGTAGGTGCTGCTTTCGCTGGCATTTCTACCATAATACCATGTGATCCTTCCATATGCACGAAGTATAGCCTGTGAAACGCGTTGCAGCTTGATAATACCCTTACAAGATTTTTATAAGGAAAATATCAAGTTTATGGCTGAGTTGAAGCTATAATGACCTCATGATAAAGAAACTTATTACCTATCTGAATAAATATCACCAGGCAAACCTGTGGCTTGATGCAGCATATGTTCGTGAGGCAAAAAAGCAGGAACTGCACAAAGATGTCGTTCCTGTCACACCTTATGACTATATGACCTATCTCTATCAACGGCCACAGGTTGTCTTCACGCAACCAGATGCCGGACACAATGAAGAAGAAAAAATTAAGATACAACAATTGTATCAGGAACTAGGTTCTGTCTTTAATCCACAACGGTTGGCGATTTAGAGAAATTTGTCTAAATTGAACGATGTTCTGTGTAAATCGCACAGTCCGTATTGTTTAATTGCTTCTTGATGTTTTTTTGTGCCGTAGCCTTTATTACCAGCAAAATCATACTGTTTATACTGTAGGTGGAGTTTTTTCATCAATTCATCTCTGTAGACTTTGGCAATGATTGAAGCAGCAGCAATAGAGATACTGAGACCATCGCCATGAATAATCGGTTTTTGATTTTTTCGTGAAAGTTGTTTGATATAAAAGGCATCTATCAAAATATAGTCAGGTTGTTTTGCAAGACTCTTAATTGCTTTTCGAAATGCTTGTTGTGTAGCTTGTGCAATGCCTACGTTGTTAATAATCGGAACAGCAATTTCAGCAATGGCATATGAAAGTGCCTGTTCTTGTATCTCTTTTGCAAGAAGCGTTCTTACTTTTGCAGAGAGAATCTTTGAATCATTAACCGGTAACGATGTTGTAAATTTTTGAGGTAAAACAACAGCGGCAGCGACAACCGGCCCTGCAAAACAACCCCGACCGACTTCGTCCACGCCAGCTATGTATTGATAACCGTTATTCCATAAAGAAAGTTCTTCTTGAAAGGTAGGTACAGATTTGATTTTCATGAAAGTCTGTAGTATCTAGTATTTTGTATTGAGTATGTTTAAAACTTTTATACCAGATACCATATACTAATTACTATTCCTCCCCTGCTTCCAGCCCCTTAATCGTCGGTAAGTTATTTCCAAGCAGTCCTTTGAAGTCGCCGTGCATGCCGAAGGTATTATCAATGACCTGTCGGATATTTTTTTCATCTCGTGCCCATTTACTTGAAAAGTAGCGTTTTTCTTTTTCAATATCTTCCTGCATGTTTGAAAATGCGTCAACGATTGCCTCAATACGGTGTTTGAATTCTACACCTGAAAGATAGGAGTAAATTGCTTCGACCTTTTCATCCTTTCCCTTAGTAGAATTTTTTGCGTAGTAGAGTTGGATGAGGCTCGCACGAAGGGCTGATGCGAGACCTATGACAAAGTTTTGCTGGGTTACCCAGACGCCCTCACGAAATCCAGCTGTTTTCATATTTGTCGGAAGAATTTCTGAAATAATTACTGCTTCATCTGCATTGATGCTGCGTTTATCTATTTTTAGTTTATCAATCCAACCTTCAGTCCACGTTTTGGTATTTTTTAATTCCCAGAGAATTTTGCCGTTATAATTACCTCGTGCGTCCCAGACTTCCTGAATAATATCTCCTCCTTTGACGCCTTTACCAACAGGAGCCACTTTGTCGTGCGGAAATTCTTTTTGGAGTAGTTTTTCAAATTCGAGTTCAAATACTTCTCCTTGCGTTTGTTGGGAACCTTGTTGGAGTTTTCTTTTGGCATCTTCAAGTTCTTTGAGTGTGTCTTGTAATTGTTTATCTTTTGCAAGAATTTTGAGGTGTTGTTCTTCTTCAGCTTTTTTTTGTGCATCGAGACGAATTTTCTCCTCTTCCTGGGCGAGTTTTTTCTCCATTTCAAGTGCTGCTTCTTCTTTGTCTTTTTTGGACTGACGAAGTTCTTTGGTGAGCTCAGTCATCTGCTCGAGCAGTTCCTTAATGCGTTTATCTTTTTCTTCTGCGTCTTCTGTCGCTCGTTTGAGCTGAAGTTCAAAGTCTTGTTTAATTTTCTTTTCGGATGCTTCAATGCCTTCTTTTTTAGCTTCTTCAAGTTCTTTTTCGTGTTGTGCTCTAATCTTTTCCAATTCTTTTTCTTTAAACTCATGTCTGAGAGCTTCAGAAATTTCAACAGATTTTTTACAATGCGGACATATAACGGTGTTCATAAATTTGTATCACCAATAATACAAGGTAACGATGTTAACTGCAAGAGAATAAGTTGATTTACTTGCCTTTTATGCCCAAAAATGCTATCCTATAGCTCCTATGGCTGAACGCAAATATTATTCGACCGGAAGAAATATAGATACTCGTTTTCGGGCAAGAGTAAGACATTCTTCTTTTTTATCTTCAGAACTTCCTGAAGGAACAATTCTTGAAACAAAACGAGGGTTTTTAAAGCATAAAGTAATCATCCCTGCTCAAATTGTTCCTCTTCGCAATCCTCTCCCTGATGGAGCAAGAACAGTTCGTATAGCAAGGCAAGAAAAAGTTGTGAAGGGAATTCACTCAAAAAGAAGGGTATTACATATTGCAGCGCAAGAACATGGTGCTGCTATTGGGTTAATGACACGAGTTATTAGTGCACCTATAGTTGAAATTACCAGTAGAAGTATTATACGTAGTGAAGAAAAAATGCCAACAAATTATCGTGTTGAGATGGAAGTTACCCATAGAAGAAGAACAGTCGTGGAACTTTATGATACATCAGGCAATCTTGTTGATACAACAAAGGTAGATGTCAGGCATCGGTCACCAACAGATGAGTTAAGTATTCTGGTGCAAAACAAAGTAGTTGCGGAATCAGATGGAACATTACGTTTTAAAAGAAAAACAGATTCTACTTCTGCAACACAACCAACTCAACGAAGAGTTCTTGCTGGAGTATAATTTTTGAATCCTTTTTCAATATCTGCTACAATGAGTATTGTTCATGAAGACGCTTCTTCGTAATTTAGCAATTTATACCCTTTCTCTTTTCTTTATTTTGCATCTTGTCGAGGGTGCAAGTCTTTCTGGGGGATTTTGGACACTCTTAAGTGCGGGTATCGTCCTGACGCTCTTTTTCATTTTACTCAAACCAATTCTCAGTATTATTACCCTTCCGGTAAATATTGTGACACTTGGTGTTTTTAATATCTTTGTCAATGCGCTCCTTTTGTATCTTTTGACCATTTTTGTAACCGAATTTTCAATCGTTGCTTTCATATCATCAAGCACAGACATTTTCGGATTTGTTATTCCATCCATAACATTCAATACCTTTTTTGCTTATGTCTATACTGCATTTATTCTGACCGCTCTTAACGCTTTTATTAGATGGTTAATTGAATAACGAATTATGGAAAATATTTTGTTCATTGTACAAATTGTTGTTTCTCTTTTTCTTGTAATTGCTATTCTTCTTCAGGCTCCTGAAGGAGGGTTATCACCTGTTTTTGGGGGCGGTGGAGAGATGTATCGAAGTCGTAGAAACGTTGAAAAGTTTCTTATTGGAGTAACGATTGTTTTATCAGTTATATTGGTGGTTTTATCAATTTTACTGCTGTTGCCCCAGGTCTGAATTATAACCATGTCATCCTGAATTTATTTCAGGATCTCCAACCGTTTATCAGGAGATTCCGAAACAAGTTCGGAATGACAATTATAGATATATGATAGTTTTTAATAAACGTCTTATTTTTTGGCTTATCAAAGCCTATTTCAAAAAATCCTGGAAAATGCTTATCCTGTTTTTTTTATTAGGATTGAGTATCTTTTTTGCAATTCTTTTTAGCTCTCATTATATCTCTCAGGCAATACCTGTATTTAAAAAACAATCAATTGGAGTCATTGGGGCCTATCGGCAAACAAATCTACCACCGATTATCACCAACAAATTTTCGCGTGGTTTGACACGCATTGATGCAGATGGTTCTGTTAAACCAGACTTGGCAGAAAAATGGGAAGTAAAAGATAGTGGAAAAACCTATGTTTTTCATCTCAAGAAAGATCAATATTTTAGTGATGGGAAAAATGTAACCTCTGACAAAATCAGTTATAACTTTTCAGATGTGACTGTAGAACGACCGGATGAATACACAATTATTTTTAAATTGAAAGAACCCTACGCTCCTTTTCTCATAACCGTTGCTAAGGGAGTTTTTGCTCAAGGTAATGTAGGTATCAGTGATTATAAGATCGAAGATATTGATTTGAATGGTGATTTTGTTCAATCGTTAAGCATGGTTTCTGTGAAGAACAGATTTGATACGATACGTTTCCAGTTTTACCCAAGTGAAGAAGCACTTAAGCTTGCTTTTCTTCTTGGAGAGATATCAGAAGCAAACGGTCTGACAAACTCATTCTATACAGATATTGATTTATCTGTCATGCCAAACGCTTCTGCAAAAAAAGTTACCAATTATTCACGACTCGTTACCTTATTTTATAATACCACCGACAGTACGCTCTCTGATAGAATTGTTCGGATTGCACTCAGTTATGCATTACCAGATACCTACCAGGCTGGAGAAAAAACATATTTTCCTTATTCACCAAAGTCCATTTTTTATAATCATTCCATTTCTGAACGCAAACAAGACTTTGAACATGCTATTGGGCTTCTTGATTCGGCTCAGGTTGCAAGCGAAGGAGGGAAATTATCACTCTCAATTAAAACACTACAGCAATATAGACAAACAGCCGATTTGATTGCCAGAGAGTGGGAAAAAGCAGGTATAGAAACAACTGTTGAAGAAGTAAGTGGCATTCCCGATACCTTTCAGATTTTCTTAGGCGATTTTTCCGTTCCACAAGATCCTGACCAATATTCACTGTGGCATAGCGGACAAAATAACAATATTACCAGATATAGAAACCTTCGTATTGATAAATTACTTGAGGATGGCCGCAAAACTGTCAACGAATCAGAAAGAAAATCATTGTATGCTGACTTTCAACGATTTTTGATGGAAGACGTACCTGCATCTTTTCTTTATTTTCCCTACGAATACGATATCATTCGAAAGTAGCTTTTGAGCGAAGCTGTTTATGAAAGGTAATCGCGAAACGATGAGCTTCATCTCTTATCCGCATAATAAGCTGGAGTGCTTTTGATGATTTTGGTAGTGAAACTTCGGTAAAAGCAGAGGGCGTAGGGCGTAGAGCACGGGGTTTTGCTCCTTGCACTTTGCTCCTTGCACTTTGCTCAATAGGTATCACAATCGTTTCTTCCCGTTTTGCCAATCCAATAAGTGGAATTGTAATCCCTCTTTGTGCAAGAGCTTCAAGAGCTGAGGATATTTGACCTTTGCCACCATCCACAATAACCAAATCAGGATAGCTCCATTCTTCATGGACAAATCTTCTTTGCAACATTTCTTTCATCATGGCAAAATCATTCGGTTTACCGCTGATTTTGATTTTAAACTTTCTATATTGTGATTTATCAATTTCTCCTTGTGTCAAAACAACCATGGATCCGGTAGCGTTGGTGCCCTGAATATTCGAAATATCGTAACATTCGATTCTTGTTAATTTTGGAAGTGCAAGGTGATTTATGTGTAACACTTTTTTTAACTCGTCAAGTTCTTGTTGTCGTATATCCGATCGCAAATTTGGATTGACATCATACTCAAAGGCTTTGTGGAAGGGTTGAGTAATCAAACTTAACGCAGTAATTTTTTTCTGTAGTTCAAGTGCCTCTTCATATCGCTCGTTATCACTGGCAAGTTGACGCTCTTTTTCAAGTTCATTCATAATTTTTTGAGATTCTCCTTCAAGAATACGAATAATGCCTTTAATATTTTTTTTATACTCTTTTTTTAGTTCAGGCGAGTCAAAAATAATTGGACACGGACACAAGCCTAAATGATGATAGAGGCATACGCGTTTTGGGTGATTGAGAACTGATTGATAGGGAAAAATTCTTCTCACTGTTTTTAAAACGGTTCTGACTGCACTACTACTTGGATAGGGACCAAAATAAAGAGAATCTTTGTCATCGTGCTTTCTGGCAAGTAATACTTTGGGGTAGGGATCTTTTGCTGTAATCCTAATTAATATATAAGACTTGCCGTCTTTCATCAAAATATTATATTTTGGTTTGTATTTTTTTATATAAAAAGCTTCAAGAAGGAGGGCTTCTAGTTCTGATTCAACAAGCGTTACATGAATTGTAGCAACTTGTTCAACAAGGATTTTTGTTTTTCCGATAAGCACCGATGGATTCGCAAAGTAAGAAGAAACGCGAGATTTTACATCTTTTGCCTTGCCCACATAGAGGACGTTGTTATCTTTGTCGTGAAAGACGTACACGCCTGAATTTGATGGCAATGATAAGTATGATGATCGTAAGTATTCCACCGGTAATAATTCCTACTCCCCACAGTGTCAGAAAAAATGGAGCGACATGAATGGTTTTTTCGCCAGTTTTATCACCAAATTCTGAATCTGCTGCAAATTGTATTGTAAAGCCAGCGTCAGCCTTTGTCAAAAAAGGTAGTGGATCAAATCGAATTTCCCATGTTTGTGAACCATACGGAGGTATTGTCGTTGATTCCAGTAACTGTGATTGTGGTGAAAGTGAATTTGAAATAATCGAAAGTGTTTGCGGTAGTAATTGTTGTGAACCGGTATTTGTCATAGTTAACTTACCAGTGATCGGTAATCCTGCGATTGAGACGTCCGGAAAATCGGTCGTGAGAACAACATCGTGTTTGATTACGGGAAGCTCTGTGGTAAATCGTACGACAATGTCTTTTTCAGCATCTCCATCAAGAGGTTTGTAGCCACCTGCTGGAATAGGATAATCACTATCACTCCCTTTTTTGACAAAGGCAATGTGATCAAAATCCAACACAGTAAAATAATCAATGCCGCCTGTTGTATTTTCCCACGTCGGATCAACCATAACCCACGCTTGTTTTACCTCATCATAATATTCAGGCCAAGCATGCAGAATATCTTGTGTCAGTGCAACTGGACGCTGTCTGGTATTATCTGTATACGCATAGCCATCTACTTCACGGGCAGGAATACCTGCCGCTCGGGCAAGCGCAATAAACAAATCAGTAAATTCACGGCAAACTGCAGAGTTTGGATTTTTTAATGTCTCAATCGCGCCGAGTCTCGGCTGATCTTCAATAACTCGAGAAAAATCATACGTGAGTGATTTGACGACATACTCATAAATTGCTTTTGCTGTTTTTAATTCCTTTGCCAGTGCTTTAATTTCAGGACTATTGATTTGCCAATTTGGAAGCTCTTTTGTATAGAAATCGCGTTTTTCTTGTGTAAGTATCTCTTGTTTTGGTGTTAATTGTACTTGTGCTGTTCCTTTAACGACAACATCAAGATCTTGCGATGGCAACAGGTTATATTGTGCCAGCCAATTACCGTCTGCATCTTTAATAACATTGCGTGGTTGCGGCTCAATACTTGTGATATAAATTTCCTGATAGTTTGTGGTTGGTGGTAAAGCTATTTCTGTTTTTGAAGGATATAAATTGTTATTATGCAAACGATATGTTAATTGAAAATCATATAGTTGTTCTTCTCCGAATGCAATCGAAATTCCGGCAGACCCAAGTTCATCTTTGGAAAAAATCAGTTTGTTATCAGATTGTTTTGGTTTAATATAAGTTGGTTTTCCAAACGTTGGTGGGACAACTACCGTGACGGTAAAACTTGCAAAATCACCTGGATTGGCAACACCAGGTATATTGATTTCCCAAACGTTTCCTATTTTTCTTGCAAGAGAAGGAGTCTCAAAGGTAACAGAAAAAGGCAAGGTACTATTGAGTCCAACTGCCCGTTTATTAAATTCTAAACCAATAATATATCCTTGTTCATTTTTGGTGAGCGTTGGGATAATTGCGCCATCTGCATCTGCTGCTTTAACATGTGATATTTCACTAAAGCCGAGTTGCATTTTATATGAAGTTGCATATTGTTCTGAGGTACTATTGGTTAAGGTTCCACGAATCTGCGCTTGTGTATTTCCATTTTCCAAGACAGTATAGGTGATATTATAATCTGTAGTGAAGTTGGTGTTTGCGGAGACGGATTTTGGAGAAAAGAAAATCGTTAAAATAATGACAAAGAAAAAAAGTTTTTTTAGCATGATTTAAGAAGTAAGATTTAGGATTTAAGAATTCTTAAATCTTATATCATAAATCTTTAATCTTTCTCTATTTTAATACATTCTTCAGGAACTTCCCAGTCCATGAATTCGGATTCGCAGCAATTTCTTCCGGTGTTCCTGTCGCGACAATTTGTCCTCCTTTTTCTCCGCCTTCGGGACCTAAATCTATAATATAATCTGCGTTTTTAATCACATCCAGATTATGTTCAATCACAATAACGGAATTCCCCTGGTCTACAAGTCTACGAAGAACATATAAGAGTTTTTCAAGATCCGCAAAGTGGAGCCCTGTCGTTGGTTCATCAAGAAGATATAATGCGTCCCGTCCTTTTTTGGACAATTCGCTTGCGAGTTTTACCCTTTGAGCCTCTCCTCCCGACAATGTCGGCGCGGGTTGTCCCAATTTAATATATGAAAGCCCTACATCTTGCAATGTAGCCAGTTTATGAGCAAGTCCGGGAACAAATGAAAAGAAATTAAGTGCTTCAGAAACACTCATGTTAAGTACGTCTGAAATATTTTTATTATTGAACAAAATTTCAAGCGCTTCCTGATTGTATTGTTTGCCTTGACAAACCTCGCAGGTAATATAAATATCAGGCATAAACTGCATTTCAATTTTAATCTGGCCTTCACCTTCGCATGATTCACATCGTCCGCCCTTCACGTTAAACGAAAATCTTCCTTGATTGTAACCACGAAGTTTGGCTTCTTTTGTACCAGCAAAAAGCTGTCTGATATAGGCAAAGGCTTGTGTATAGGTCACAGGGTTA
>DATIGJ010000210.1:0-2319 GCA_035454765.1 Patescibacteria group bacterium | reverse complement strand
GGTAAGTAATTTGCTTATTACTAATATTTTTGTCAGTTATCTTTACATTAACAATAAAATACTATTGGATAATATTTGATTTTGTTGTTATTTTATTAATTGGGAGATTTTATCTAGAGAACGTATAAAATGACTATCGTCAAACGACGAGATTAAATCCTATAGATATTTTTGAATAAATAATTATTTTTTAGATTATAGTTATTTGATAATTGTTTTCAAATTGGTTTATAAAACAAGTCGGCCTGATGATTTTTAATAAGGTTTTTTGGCAGGTTTTGACGGGGGAGTAAAAAAAACTACAAGACTATTTTTTGTCAGAAAAAATAAAAGAGTGATAAATGGGGTTTGGATTGTTATATCAGTATTTGTGAGTCTTTTTAAGGATAAAAATGGCTTAAAAAGCAGAGGAAAAGTAGTTAAAAACAGATGTCTTGAAACCAAAAACAGGTGTTTTGGACTGTTTTGTCAATCTAAATTGGAACAAGAAGTGGTGAATAGAGAATAGAAATAGGAATCTTGAAGAAAGCAAAAAAAGATATATGTCTGATTTTTTACCCACAAAAAATATAATACAGGATTAATTTATTGGATTTCATTTTGCGGTTTTTTTGTGTTTTGATTATTTTTATTGCTCAAATTCCGAACTTGCCAAAGAGAAGCTTATGGCTAGTGGGGTAAATAAACCTACTAAAGGGAAGAATGTGTTATTGGGATAGTCTATTTGTGAAAAATATTTGTGAAAAATCTGTTTGTCAAGATAAATTGTGTTACAAGAGAGTTTTTACTATTCGTGTGCCATTCTTTTTCTGACACGAAGAATCAAAAAAAGAAGAAGTAGTAAGACAACAACAAATCCTACTAGAGCGACAAGTGGGAATGCAACAAAAGAAATTGAATATGTATATAGTGATTGTTCCGGAAAGAACGAAAGTGAGAGGGTTGCATGGTAAATGCCAAAAAGAAAAGGCTCGTCCCAGATTACTTTAGGACTTATTCGACTACTTCCAGCAAGAATATTGGTCTTGGGGATTTCAATTCGTCCCACGGTCTGCCCAAACATGTTTCTAATTAAGATAACGCCACGTGCTGTGATAAAGTGATCACCAACGTTTTGTGCCTCAACGGTAAAGGGCACTGGGCCTTCCTGTAGAAAAACTGGTGCTGAAAATGTTTTGAGAAAGCCTGTTTTTTGGTTATCTTGATTGATACTTAAGAGTACTGGAAGAGCGATTGCTGTTTTGATTGTGGACATGGCCGTATTATTACCTTCAGGCGAAGCTGGTTGATCTTCATTTTCCGAAAGAAAAACAACAGAAAAATAGTGATCTTGCTTTTTGCTTTCTTTGAGAAGAGGGATTGCAAGAGTGAGTTGTTTTGATTGTTGTGGGCCAAGCACAAGCGTGTCAACTGCGGTTTCCTCATCCAGGATTTGGATGTTGTTGAGGAACTCATCGGTATCCGCTTGGGTAAACGCATTGGTATAGACAGGCTTTCCGAGCCCATCTCCATTGTCTCTGAAACGACTTAAGACGATCCTGAGCGTGACCGGATTTGCTCCTGCGTTTTCAATCGTAAAAGGTGCCTTTACATCTGCAGGGGTAATTGCACGGATCTGAAGGGTAGCAGGCTGGATTTGCAGGTTAACTCCTTCGGCATAAGCAGTATGAGGGATTAGGTATAAAGTATAAAGTATGCTCAAAAAGCAAAGAACGATTAAATACTTAATACTTACTACTTGATACTTCATACTATTAATAGTTCGGTGTTGCCAGAAAAAAGATGATATTGTTATACTTGCCTTTTTCTTGTGTCCCTGAGATGGTAACTTTGTAGGTAAGTGGGATATTTTGTGCTTCTGCACTCGACTGTTCAAGCATGAGTACGGGTAACTCATTTCGTGACAGATCCGGTGTTTGTCTGAAATATGCTGTCTCCATGCTGTCCAAACGATATCCATAGCCATAGGTAAGGGCATTTGCCCAAAGCGCAGGAGTGATATCCGAGCAGGAGCCGTTATCGCAGGTTGTATCAGGGATCAAGTGCTTTGTTTCTGTTTCCAGTGGGTGGTTTGCGGCGGTAAAGATCTGAAAGCCATAAGGGCTTGTTACCAATAGCGATAACTTTCTGATAACAGGATTGGTTGCTGAAAGTTGTCCAAAGTCAAGAATTGTTGAGGAGGCACCAAAGGTAAAGACGTTTGGTGTTGTCGTGTCAACGGTATAGTGGAATGCTTCTTTGAGTGGTTTTTCTGTTGTGTCTTGATTTGCGCGGGGTTGTTTTTGATATGGTTTGATCTCGATTGTTTGCTTCTCAACG
>DATIGJ010000209.1:0-8820 GCA_035454765.1 Patescibacteria group bacterium | reverse complement strand
CTCTCTGCTGTTTTTACCGTAGCGGAAAAAATTGGTAAATATCTCAAGAAAGGATTTACTGTTGTTTCCTGCAAAAGTACTGTTACGATTGGAACAAATGAAAAAGTTGCGGATACTATTTCCTCTGTCAAACCAGAAGGTGCGGAATTTGCAATGGCGTCCTGTCCGGAGTTTTTGAGTCAGGGAACAGCACTTGCCAATACGCTTCATCCGGATCGTGTGGTTATCGGATCAGATTCACAGAAAGCGATAGATATGATGGTAAAACTGCATGAGGGAATTGACGCACCAAGAATTATTACCAATCTCGCATCAGCAGAACTCATAAAATATACTGCAAATGCTATTCTTTCAACAAAAATTTCTTTTGCGAATTTGATTTCTTTTTATAGCGAGAAGACAGGAGCTAATGTTGAAGAAGTGCTCAATGCCGTTGGTCTTGATCGAAGAATAGGTCGTGTTTTTATGAATCCGGGTGTTGGTTACGGTGGATCCTGTTTTCCTAAAGATACGAAAGCGTTGATTCAAATTGGGCGTTCTCTTGGGATTGATACAACCCTTCTTGACGGCGTTGATAGTGTGAATACCCAGGCACGAGAGAACGTCTTGCAGAAAATTTTAGACAACGCGAAGGGTAAAAAAGTTGCTATGTGGGGACTTAGTTTCAAACCAAATACTGATGATATTAGAGAAGCTCCGGCAGTTTATTTGATTAAAGATTTATTGCAGAAAGGATTTTCTATAACTGCGTATGATCCTGAAGGAATGCCGAAAACAAAAGCAGTTTTTAAAGACGAAATCAGGTTTACTGACACTCCTTATGATTGTGTTGAGGGTGCTGATATTCTTGTCGTTGTTACCGAATGGAATGAATTTAAACAGATTGATTTGGAAAAAGTGAAAAATCTGATTAAAACGCCTGTGATTGTTGATGGAAGAAATATTTATGATCCAAAGACCATGAAGGAGTTAGGATTTACGTATGTTAGTGTCGGACGATGAAAAAAGTGTTAATCACCGGTGTAACCGGCTTCGCGGGTAGTCATCTCGCAGAGCTTCTCGTAGAACAGGGTAACTGTGATATTGTTGGGCTACATGTTTCAGATCGTAATCTTCACAATATTGCCAACATTGCTGATAAGATCCAAAGAGAAAAAATAAATTTGTTGGATCGTGAGGCGACTGACGCAGTTATTCAAAAAGTTCAACCGGATATTATTTTTCATCTCGCAGCATCGGCAACAGTCAAAGAAAGTTTTGAACACGCGGCAGATTTTATTACGAATAATTCAACATCCCAAATAAATCTTTTTGAAGCACTCAGAAAACATAATTTATTTCAAACGAAATTTGTTTTAATTTCTTCGGCTAACGTGTATGGAATCGTAAAACCTGCCGATATTCCGATTGATGAGCAAACCCCGTTTACGCCTGATAATCCGTATGCTGTATCAAAAATAACCCAGGATTATTTGGGTCTTTGTTATTATCTTTCATACAAATTGCCGATCATCAGACTACGTCCGTTTAATCATGTTGGTCCTCGTATGTCTGCTGATTTGTCGGTTTCCCGTTTTGCCAAATATATTGCTGAAGTTGAAAAAGGCTTACAAGAGCCGATTTTGCGTGTTGGTAATCTTGACGCAAAACGGGATTTTACAGATGTTCGTGACATGGTTCGTGCCTATGTCCTTGCTTCTGAAAGATGCGAAAATGGCGCGTACAATATTGGAACAGGTGTTTCGTATACAATTGGTGAAGTCTTAGACGAGTTGCTTGAGTTGGCAAAGGTAAAAATTGATGTACAAGTAGATCAAAGTCTTTTCCGCCCGAGTGATATCCCTGAGCTTCGTGCTGATGCTACAAAGTTTCAAGAAACAACAGGGTGGCAGCCTGAAATTTCATTGGGGAAAATGCTTGAAGATCTACTTGAGTATTGGCGAAAGATTGATTAGAATAAAGAAACATGAAGCGTGCATTAATTACTGGTATTACTGGACAGGATGGATCCTATTTAGCAGAATTTCTTCTTGAGAAAGGCTACAAAGTTTACGGAACAGTAAGACGACTCAGTACCCCAAATCTTGAAAATATTGCACACCTTCGTGATAAAGTTGAGCTTCTGTCTGCCGATCTTTTGGATCAGGGTTCTCTTACTGATGCTATTGTCGCTTCAGAACCTGATGAAGTCTACAATCTTGCAGCACAATCATTTGTGAAGGCATCATGGGATCAGCCGGTGTTGACCGGTGAATTTACCGCACTCGGTGCAACACGAGTTCTTGAGGCAATTCGGACCGTTAATAAAAAAATTAAATTCTATCAGGCATCAAGTTCCGAAATGTTTGGCAAAGTAACAGAAACGCCACAGAAAGAAACAACGAGATTCCACCCTCGCAGCCCATATGGTGTTGCAAAAGTGTATGGACACTATATCACGCTTAATTATCGTGAGAGTTATGATATTTTTGCCTGTTCAGGTATTTTGTTTAATCATGAATCACCCCGTCGGGGCATTGAATTTGTCACCCGAAAAATTTCCAATGCAGTTGCTCGTATCAAACTTGGCAAGCAGGAGAAACTAGAACTTGGCAATCTTGATGCGAAAAGAGATTGGGGATTTGCGGGTGACTTTGTAGAAGCAATGTGGCTTATGCTTCAGCAAGAACAACCAGACGATTATGTTGTTGCAACAGGTGAAACACATTCAGTACAGGAGTTTGTGGAGCTTGCTTTTGGCGTTGTCGGCATAACTGACTGGGAACAATATGTTATTTCTGATCATCCGAAGCATCTGCGTCCTGCGGAGGTTGATTATCTTATTGGAGACTATAGTAAGGCAAAAAACGTGCTTGGCTGGTCTCCAAAAACCTCATTTAAAGAATTGGTTGAAATGATGGTGAAGGCTGATCTTGAAAAAGAACAGGTATAAACATGAAATTTCTTCACTCCACGGTTTTTCTTCTTTGTACGATTGTTTTGATTTCTCTGAGTTTTCGACTGTATCATCTGGGAGAAATGCCATCCGGTTTTCATAGAGATGAAGTTATTGCCGGTTATGCGGGACGTTTTATTTTTGAAAATGGAAGGGATTTCTATGGCAATGTGCTTCCACTTTTATATATTGATAAATATGGAGATTATCCGCCTGCCTTGCCAGCTTATGTCTCGGGAATCACAACATATCTTTTTGGTAGTACTGTTTTTGCCGTTCGATTTCCTGTCGCGGTGATTGGTGCTTTGACCTGTCTCCTATTTTATTTGTTGGCGAAAGAGTTATTTAAAAAGAGAGAAGTAGCTTTGATTGCCGCTTTTTTGTTGGCTATTATTCCCTGGCATCTTGTATTATCCAGAGCAACCGCCGAAGGAATTATCGCGTTGCCGATTGTACTCGGAGGATTAGTGTTTTTAATTCGTTTTCTGCAAAAGCAGCAAATAATCTCGTTGGTGATTTTTGTAAGCCTTTTTTTCTTAACATATTTTTTCTATCCAAGTTATCGCGTACTTATCCCGCTACTCCTTCTTCCTGTACCTTTTTTGTTTGCTCTTACAAAAAGAAGCAGACTGTTTTTGATCGGAACGCTTCTTTTTTTTGTTGCACTCACAGGTATTTTTAGCTCAACCGATTGGGGAAAAGGGCGATTTGATCAGACATCAATGTTTGGAAAACAAAGCGGTGGAGGTATTACAGACCGTATTTCAATTCTTGCTCAGGAAGAAGGTCAGAATAAGATAAACGTGGTAAAAACGTATCATAATAAATATGTTCTCTATACCCAGGAATTTATCAAACAATATCTGACGTATTTTTCTCCACAGTATCTGTTTCTCGAGGGAGGATTACCCTACCGATATGCGGTTTCGGATAAAGGGTTATTATTTGTAATCTTACTACCTTTTCTTTTCTTCGGATTGTTTTCCATCAGAAAAGAACGGTCACGGTTTTTGTGGTATTTGTGCTATCTCTTTATTATTTCTCCCATGCCATCTCCTTTTACCCTTGATGATGTTCCGAATGTCCATAGAACCCTTTTTATGATAATTCCTTTATTATTATTCTCCAGCTTTGGGTTTATAGAAGTCTTAAATAGTATCAAACAAAGGGGTGTAAGAATACTTTTGGTTTGTGTAGTTATCGGCATCCTTTGTGTGGAAATGATTCATTTTTTTCATATGTATCATCATCACGCAAATGCTGTAAAGAGTTCTGTCAGAGGAGATACCAATAAAGAAGTAATGGCATTTTTGGTTTCGATGAAAGATACGTATCAACATGTCTACGTACGTGTTGGTGATGCATTGCCAATTTATTATCTTTTTGCCACAAACAATTACAGCAAGGAGGTTATAGGAAGTATTCATCAAAGACTCATTGCAGAGTCGTTTGATAACGTTACCTTTTTGGATCGGGATTGTATTATCTCACGGATACCAGAGTCTGAGTTTAAAAAGGATGTTCTTATTGTTGATCAAGCAGATTGTCCAGAAGATCCTCGATTAAAAATACTTGAAGTCTTTTATCGCCATGATGGTACCAGATCCTACCGGTTTGCGGTACCTCTTTGAGAAAAGAAACTGCTTATTTTAAAACCACGCTAAATTTAGTAAGATAAGATCAATGTATAAGATACTTATTGCTGGTGGAGCCGGATTTATCGGCTCTCATTTGTGTAAAAAGTTGCTGGATGAAGGTAATACTATCTACTGTCTTGATAATTTTCTTTCCGGGTCAAAAACAAATGTACAAAGCTTAGTAGATAATCCAAAGTTTTTATTGATTGATCATGATGTCTCCAAATCATTTGATGGTATTAGAGATCGGTTCTCAGACGTCCATTATATCTTTCATCTTGCCTCTCCAGCATCGCCAAATCCAAAAAGTGAGCGAAGTTATATCAATCATCCTATTGAAACAATGCTGGCTAATTCGCTTGGAACGTATCATTTATTACAGTTGGCAAAAGAAAAGAATGCTAAATTTTTATTTGCTTCAACATCTGAAGTGTATGGTAATCCTTCGGTCTCTCCACAACCAGAAACATATTTTGGCAATGTAAATCCGAATGGCATCCGATCAGTGTATGATGAAGCAAAACGGTTTGGTGAGGCTATGACGTTTGGTTTTAAACGGACACATGGAGTAGATGTTCGCATCATCCGTATCTTTAATACGTATGGCCCGTTGATGCAAAAAGATGATGGAAGGGCAGTCTCTGCTTTTATTAATCAAGCACTTACGGGTGTACCTATTACCGTTTTTGGTGATGGCAAACAAACTCGTAGTTTTTGTTATGTTGATGATATGGTTGAGGGAATTATAAAAGCAATGTTTACCGATGGGACGAATGGCGAAGTTATCAATCTCGGTAATCCTGATGAACGGGCGATTACTGCTATTGCAACTCTTGTCAAAGACGCAGTTGGTGGTAATATTGACATTGTTCATGAATCACTTCCTGAAGATGATCCTCTGCAGAGAAAACCTGATATTACCAAAGCAAAACAATTATTGGGCTGGGAACCGAAAGTTTCCTTTGAAGAAGGTTTGAAACAAACGATTGATTATTTTAGACACATATGAAGATTATCATTATATTGCCTACCTATAACGAAAAGACAAACATTGAGAAAATGATTCCTCTTTTGGAACGTGAAGTTTTTTCAACAATAAAAGGACATGATCTCCATATCCTTGTAGTTGATGACAAATCTCCCGATGGTACTGCTGATGTGGTTAAAAAATATCGAGAAAAATGGAAAAACGTTCATCTTCTTTCTGGTGACAAACAAGGATTGGGGAGAGCCTATGTACGCGGGATGAAGTATGCAATGGAGGAGATGCATGCAGATGCCGTCATGGAATTTGATGCCGACTTTCAGCATGATCCGCATGATATTCCTCGATTGATTTCAGCAATGGATGAGGGAGCAGATTATGTGATTGGCAGTCGCTATATCAAGGGTGGAGCTATCCCGAAAGAATGGGCTTTTGACCGTAAGGTAAAAAGCAAACTGGGTGGTCTTATTGCACGTTATGCTTTTTTTATGTTCCGACTGCATGATGTTACCTCAGGATTTAAATTAACAAAGACAAGTTTTCTCAAAAGAGTTCAACTCGATAGACTATATTCGTATAATTATGCTTATAAATTGCATATCCTTCATGATGTTGTTCATTTGGGAGCCAAAGTAAAAGAAGTACCCATTGTTTTTTATGAACGAACCAAAGGGAAAAGTAAAATGGATACCAATGATATGACAGAATCTCTCTATGTTGTCTTAAAGCTTGCAATTTATGACCACAAACGATTCGTCAAATTTTTATTCGTTGGAGGAACGGGTTTTATCGTCCAGTATTCGATCACATATCTCTGTATTCTTTTGGGATTTGCACAACATTTTGCGACAATGATTGCTGCCGAAACGGCTATTCTTTCAAATTTTACTCTCAATAATTTATGGACATTTGGTGATACAAAACATGTGAAAGAACAAGGTGGTTTTTTGAGAAGGTTGATAAAGTTTAATACCGCTTCACTTGCGTCCATAGGTATTCAGGGTTTCTCAACCTACCTTGCGGTGAAATTTTTTGGCGAAGTAATTACCATTTATGGTTATTCCATTCATACAGCACTTGCCATTCTTTTCCCGACCATTATCTTTATTGTCTTGCCGCTTAATTATTTTGTCTATAATAAAATTATTTGGAAAACGCATCATTTAAAAAAATATAAACAACAGGTAATTTCCGAGTAACCTGACGGATCTCATGTCTCACATTTCCAGTTAGAATAATTAGAAATTATGAAGAAAAAGTTTATTTTTATTATTCTCTCTCTCATTATCTTCCTGTCTGCATTTCTTCGCTTGTATCACATAGGTGATTATCAGACATTTCTTGGAGATGAGGGAAGAGATGTTCTTGTCGCAAAAGGAATTCTGGAGGGAGATTTTACCCTTCTTGGTCCACGATCTTCAGCAGGTGATTTTTTTATGGGGCCCGCATATTATTATATGATTACGCCTTTTTTGTGGCTGTTTCGATATGATCCTGTGGGACCTGCTGTCATGGTAGCACTTTTAAGTGTTGCAACGACGTGGTTGATTTATTTTGTCGGGAAAAGGTGGTTTAATCCGCTTACCGGATTATTTGCCTCTGCCTTATATGCTGTGTCACCTCTGGTTATTAACTATTCTCATTCGTCATGGAATCCTGATGTTTTGCCATTCTTTGCTCTTTTGTCTTTATATTTTTTATTTCAAGCGGTTCAAGCAAAACATCCTGCCAAACTCTTTGTTTTTGTCGGTTTTTTACTTGGTATTGCGATACAACTTCACTATCTTGCTCTTCTACTTTGTTTTATCGCCGCTGTATATACGTTTGCAAGTAATTGGTATCTGAATCATAAACCACAGATTGTGATTATTTTGATAAGGTATTTGCAGCTTTTTGCAGGTTTTGTTATTGGATTTGCTCCGTTTCTTCTCTTTGAAATCCGTCATGGTTTTCCAAACACTAAGTCCATCATGACTTTTATCTTTTCTGACAGTGCGCAGAAAGGATATATAACAGGTGGAACATTTTTTTCAACGGTTGGTGATGCTTTTTTCAGAATTTTCGGAAGATTGGTATTCTATTTCCCTTCACCAGAATGGTACAAGCTTTTTCAACCGATGCATCTAGAATTTTTTCGTTTATTTGTTATTCTTGTCTCTCTTGCAGCAGTAATTACTCTTATTATCAAAACAAAAAATAAACTCGCTTTGATGCTGCTTGGTTTTTGGTTGTTCTTCGGTGTGTTTTTACTCGGCTTTTATAAAAAAAATATTTATGATTATCTTTTTACTTTTATCTTTCCGTTGCCGTTTCTAATCATCGGTTATTTTTTATCACAGTTTTTTGTGTGGGGGAAGAAAAAGCCACAAAAGATTATTGCAGGGATTGTCGGGGCTGCGTTATTTACCGGTATTTTTTTTTATAACTTGAGCGGTAATCCATTTCAGTATGTTCCGAATCGTCAGAAAGACCAGGCAAAGACGATTTCTGAGTTCGTTCTTTCACAAACAAATGGGAAACCATATAATTTTGCGTTGATCTCAGGAGGTAATTCGGATCATGCGTATCGGTATTTTCTGGAAACTGCAGATCGCCCGCCAGTAACGATTGAGAACCCGATGGTTGATCCTGAGAGAAAGACAGTAACTGATCAGCTGCTGATCGTTTGTGAGGACACTTCGTGTCAACCGCTTGGGCATTCTCTTTTTGAAGTTGCTGGTTATGGCCGTGCGGAAATCGTCGGAGAATGGAACGTGTCGGTTGTGAAAGTCTATAAATTGGTTCCCTACGTTGAAAAAGAAAAGTAGGATGAAGCGTAATGTATTGTATGATTTTTTTATATCTGGTAAACTTTATCGAGCAAAATGAAAAATAAAAAAAATCATTGGTCTTGGTGGATGATACTTCTTTGGGGGTACACGACTCTTATGGCAGTTTTTTTTGGGATTGTCATGGTGTTTTTTCCTGCGTGGACAAATTCAGGTTCGCCGGTGTCAAATACAGAAACTATTGTTAGCGGTGTTATTGTATTTTTTCCACAGATTATTTTTCTCATTTTATTGGGAATAAAATATTTAAGAAAGTAACTTCTCAAGAACGTACTCCTGCATTGTAATAATAAGTAGATTGCAGATGGAAAAAAAAGTATTGTATACCAGTGAGCAAATTGCGAATAGGCTTGAAGAGCTTGCAAAGGAAATTGCGCGCGAGTATCAGGGAAAGTCTCTTCTTGTTGTCGGCATTCTCAAGGGAGCCTTTGTGTT
>DATIGJ010000208.1:0-2140 GCA_035454765.1 Patescibacteria group bacterium | reverse complement strand
GCAATGATTCCATCTTGTCAGTGTATCTTTTGCAATTTCTAAAATTTCTTCGCTTTTTAATTCATTTCTATACTTCACTTCTACAAGAAAAACTTTTTTATTATCTTGAGAAATAAGAGCAAAATCAGGAGCATTGCGGATGTTCTCTAAAACATTTTTTACTTCAAGTAAATGTTGGTATTGAGCGAGAGTAGGTGTAGTATGTTCATAACCTATCGGTAAGACTGTAAACTCGCCCGAAGCACGAAACATTTCTTCAAAAACAGTCTCAACAATCCGCCCTTTTATTAAATTTCTAGAAAAATCTATATCCATAATCTAATAATAAACAGTCCTCGATAAAAAATGCAACACTTAGCAAAAGAATTAAGGTTACCTATTTATCTTGAGATAGGAGAGGGTTTTTGGTATACTCATATGATCGCGGGCGTAGTTCACCGGCTAGAATGTCTCCTTGCCAAGGAGAAGGTAGTGGGTCCGATTCCCATCGCCCGCTCAATATAAAAACCACCCTGTTCCTCAAGATAAAAACTAAACAATAAGTGGTGGCTTTCTCCTCAACGACGTGCGCTTCTTCGAAGTTTTCTTCCCACAACCATTTCATTGATTGGATCGTAGCCCCAATTTCTTGTCGGGTAGGGGAGTTTGCTGCTGTCAACAGGAACAAACTGATAAACACCAGACGCGAATCTATTAAGCGCAGCTCTCTCCTGAATCTTTTCTAATTCTCTATTGCTACCAAAGATAATATCTGGATTTACCGCATCAACTACATGCACCGATACATCATTATAGTCTGATTTTACCGCTAAGGCGGTCTTACCTCTACCGAAACCATCAAAACAGTGTTGTGCCCAACGAGCAGTAGCAGTACCTGGCCTGCTATAGTTACGATTAATTTCAGTGTCATTAAAAATCACGGTTTTTTTCTTCCAGCCGACGTTAAATTGGATGCGGTAATCATCCCCAAATTTACCGACTTTCATAGTTCTCAGTTTTCCCCCATACGCGTAAACACTGGCAAGAGCATCCGCAAAACTATCTCCGTTCATAACTGATTTTCTTTCCGCTATTGATGTAAAGAAATCATTATCCTCTAAAGGATCTTCCAACATCGTAACAAGCGATGCCTGTACTTTCGCAGCCAAATCTCCTTTGGCAATATCGCTCAGGGCTGGATCATTTACCAAATCAGTGAGCTTGATATATCTTCCATTTCGTGCCTGTAGAATATCATGAATACTCTTGGAATACCCATTAATTCTTGCATTGGGAAGAAGAAGTGGTACCATATCAACAATCGCCATCACCTCTACCGAAGGAATGGTAACAGGCAACATATCTGCGCGGCCAGCAGCATAAAATAGTTTGCGTGGAGATCCAATGTGAGTAGCTAAAGCAGCCGCATTTCCTCTTCTTTCTCTTAGCATTCGTAACGCTTGAGCTCTTTGCGGTATCTTCGGTATTCTTATCGATTCTATATTCATAAGCAAATATTATAAACGCATGGCCTTCATTACAATTCTATTTACAAATAACCTGACAATTATTTACGGGCGAGGCACTCTTTGTAGGCTTTACTTTGCGTTTGCAGAAGCGTCTGATCAACACCTTGCGGCAAACCAGCTACTCCTTCTGCATAACAATCATTTCGCTGATTCATATCTGGTGATACAAGGAGAGTACCTGCCCACAAAAAACCAATCTCAAGACAAACGAGCACAAATACGACCAATAACTGCTTCACATCACGATTCATATTATTTGTAAATTGACAGGTGCAACACCTTGTCAGAATAGTCAAAAACAAACGTCACAGGTACATCAAGCGTGTTTTCAACGTACAGATTTTGTCTTTGTGCATTGAGAGAAGGGGAGCCAGTCGTCACAATAGACGTACCCTGTTCACGAGGAATCTCAGGAATGTTCGCAAAATCATGGTTTACAAGAGTAGTAACCTTCAACCCTGCATCACGGGCAGTCCAGGTAATAAGTGATGCCAAATGGCACACACCGTCACCATAGAGCTTCCCTGACGAACGGAAACCCTGACCGGCACCAAACCGTGCATACGTATGGATAATGGTACGATCACGAAATTCAGGTAATACATCGTCATGAAAAGCAAACACTTCACCAG